>DATGMW010000109.1:0-3440 GCA_035307105.1 Flavobacteriaceae bacterium | reverse complement strand
TCTGCGTGCCCACATTTACAAACAACTCCTTGCTTATCTCGTTGCTCCTTAAAATGAAGCCTGCAAGCCTCCTCACTGCCAAAATTCGCCGTAAATTCAAATAAATTCATACCCATAATTTTACACTAAAATAAACAATTTTAAATTAATTATGAGTGATTACGGAGATACATTATATTTTATATCCGAAGCTGAAAACCTAGCATTATAAATGTAGAAATAAAACTAAAAATGCCGACTTAAATCCTATAAGTCGGCATTTTTAATATCTTCTTAGTTTTCTTAATTAACTATGAATAGCACGATTCTCGGTTGCTGCAAGTGCAGCTTCCATC
Source organism: Flavobacteriaceae bacterium (assembly GCA_035307105.1). GTDB lineage: Bacteria > Bacteroidota > Bacteroidia > Flavobacteriales > Flavobacteriaceae > JAJYTI01. The sequence continues at coordinate 3,105 of DATGMW010000109.1, read as the reverse complement.
ATCGCCTCAGAATAGGTAGGGTGAGCGTGGCTCATTCTAGCTATATCCTCGGCACTAGCGCGGTATTCCATCGCTACTACTGCTTCTGCTATTAAATCGGCAGCACGTGCTCCTATAATATGCACTCCTAAGATTTCATCTGTTTCTTTATCGGCCAAAACCTTAACGAAACCATCTATATCGCCACTAGCTCTACTACGACCTAGGGCACGCATAGAAAATCTACCTGAATTGTAGGCGATTTTTTCTTCTTTAAGTTGCTCTTCCGTTTTTCCAACTGCAGCTACTTCTGGCCAGGTATACACTACACCAGGAATTAGGTTATAATTAATGCTTGGTTTTTGTCCAGCAATAACTTCCCCAACGAACATTCCTTCATCACTCGCTTTATGTGCCAACATTGCACCGCGAACCACATCTCCGATAGCATAAATATTTTCTACATTGGTTTGTAGGTTTTCATTTACATCCACCTGTCCTCTTTCGTTTGCTTGTACTCCAGCATTCTCTAGCTTAAGTCCATCAGTATAAGCACGTCTCCCTACAGCAACTAAGCAGTAATCTCCTTTTATAGTAACTTCTTCTCCTTTACTATCGGTTGCTTTTACACTTACTTCTTTTCCTTTTTTATCTACTGCAGATACTTGGTGTGAGGTATAAAACTCTACGCCTTGTTTTCTAAGCACCTTGGTAAGTTCTCTACTAAGTCCTTTATCCATCGTTGGAATAATTCGGTCTTGGTATTCTACTACCGATACTTTTGCGCCTAATCTTCTATATACTTGTCCGAGCTCCAATCCAATTACGCCACCACCTATAACGATTAAGTGCTTAGGCACCTCTTTTAAGCTTAAAGCTTCGGTAGAGGTGATAATTCTATCTTTATCCAGCTTGATGAAAGGCAAACTAGATGGCTTGCTTCCCGTTGCAATGATAGATTTTTTTGCTTCTATAGTAATGGTTTCTTTACCCGTTGTAATCTCTATGTGCGTAGCATCTTTGTAAGAACCTAATCCGTGGTAAACCGTTATCTTATTTTTATCCATAAGATAGTTGATTCCTTCTGTGGTTTGGCTAACTACGGAATCCTTGCGCGCTACCATTTTATTGAAATCTAGCTTCACCCCTTTTGGAACTGCAATTCCGTGCTCCTCCAAGTTATTTATTACGGTTTCGTAATTGTGTGAAGAATCCAATAAGGCTTTACTTGGGATACATCCAACATTTAAACAGGTTCCACCTAAAACATCGTATTTTTCTATCAATGCGGTTTTAAGTCCCAATTGGGCACAACGAATGGCTGCTACATAGCCACCAGGTCCCGATCCTATTACTGCAACATCATAAGTACTCATATATTCGTGTTATTTAAAATCGAAAACAAAGTTACAATTCTATTTCTCAATTTACCAATCTTAAAAAATAAATCGTATAAAATTTACAAATTGTCTAAATTTAATGCGGTAGTATTCTTCACTTCATGAATAGCAAAAGAGGTTTGGCTATTTCCTAAATGCTGAATGGCAGTGAGCTTGGATACCATAAAATCTCTAAAATGATCCATATCTCGAACATATACCTTTAATATGTAATCAAATTCTCCACTCAAGTGATAACATTCCACCACTTCATCCAAGGAAGTAATCTCTTCTTCTAGGCTACTTATATTTTCTTGAATGTGTTTGGAGAGTTTTATTTGACAAAAAACAAGCAGGTTTAAATCGATCTTCTCTCTATCTACCAAGGCAACATATTGTTTGATAACGCCATTTCTCTCCAATTTCCGAATCCGCTCGTAAATAGCAGTTACCGATAAATTTAGTTTGGCACTTAAAGCCTTATGTGTTTGTTTACAGTCTTGCTGTAATTCACGAAGAATTCCTATATCTATATTGTCCAACATCCTTAAAAGTTTTATTTAAATAACAATTAGGCTAATTTAAAAACTTATATTCTATTAAGCGCAGTTATTATAGATTATTATTCTAGTTACCTCTACTCCTATTGTATTTTAATCCTAAAATATGGATATTTGGGTGAAGTAAAAATCACTATTAATTTTTAGATATTTATATAATATGAGTTTCAATCCAGCCAAAGCCATAGAAGGGATCCATACTTTTGGGCCAAACAACGAAGTAAACCCACCTATTTCAGATACTAGTACCTATGCTTTTAAAAAAGCAAAAGATATGTACGATACGTTTGCGGGTGAAACAGAGGGAATGTTTTTATACTCCCGACATACCGCCCCATCTACCGCCTATTTAAGCGAAGCACTTGCAGCGATGGAGAATATGCCTTCTGCCAATGTAACCGCTACTGGGATGGGTGCTATTGTACCCGCTATTTTACAGATATGTGAAGCAGGCGATCATATCGTAGCAAGTAGAACTATCTACGGCGGAACCTATGCGTTTCTAAAGAATTTTGCTCCAAAACTGGGCATAAACACCACTTTTGTTGACATTACCGATCTAAGAAGTGTAAAGAACTCCGTAAAGGAAAACACTAAAATAATCTACTGTGAAACGGTAAGCAACCCGCTATTAGAGATTGCAGATTTACCTGCTATATCTAAAATAGCTAAAACACATAAAATAAAATTTTACGTAGATAATACCTTCTCTCCTTTAAGTATCAGTCCTCAAGTTCATGGTGCAGATGTGGTATTGCATAGCTTAACCAAGTATATAAATGGAAGTAGCGATGCAATGGGTGGTGTGCTTTGTGCGGACGAAGATTTTATAAACAGTACCAAAGATGTAAATACTGGAGCAAGCATGCTTATGGGAGCATCCATGGATAGTTTCCGAGCAGCATCTATATTAAAGAACCTACGCACCTTACCCATCCGTATACAGCAACACAGTAAAAATGCAATGTACTTAGCTAAGAAATTTGAAGAAGCTGGGGTTCCAACGCTTTATCCAGGACTAGAGTCCCACCCGGGGCACAAAGTATTCCGTAAGTTAATGAATACCGACTTTGGATATGGAGGAATGCTGACCATTGATGTGGGTTCACAAACCAATGCAGACTCCTTGATGGAAAAGATGCAAGAAGACAAATTAGGCTACCTAGCCGTTAGCTTAGGATTTTACA
>DATGMW010000108.1:0-9474 GCA_035307105.1 Flavobacteriaceae bacterium | reverse complement strand
CTGTTTCCATTTAGAGTTATCTCAACACTCCAATGCTTTGCTTGCGGCGGACTATAAATCAGTTTTTGTTTCTTGACGAAATCCGTGGATTAGCTAAGAGTATTTCGATAAGAAAGTTCCTACGATTCTGTTCTGAAAAGTTTATTGTCTATTCGGCAAAGGTTATGCAGTTCTGTTTTAATGCATGGCTTTAGCTTTTCTCACCCTTGCATGTCTTTTTTATTTAACAGGCTAAAAGGATCGCCTATAGCCCTACAGAGGTGATTTGCGTCTCTCATCTGTATGTTTTGCTTAGTAGCTGTGTCCTTTTTGTACGGTTATTCTATTTTTTAAGTTTTGGCAAATAGTAGTTCCATATATATTTTTGCAGTTGGCGAGAGTCCTTCCTTTATTTGTATTACATTATTGTGATGTTATGCAACATCACTATTTATAGATTCAGTACTTGAGTGCTATTTTAGTTCACTTGTGGTTAGTGTGTGCGGATTTGTTAAAATCTAGTATGCAAACTGATGTGAATTCGGGTTTTGTCAAAATCCAACTTCTCCTGGCTTGTTATTCCGTTTGCAATTTGGATGCTCATCAGCCCTAGCTTATTGTAGATTCCCAATCCAAATCCTAATCCAATAAGAGTGTCTTTTATGTTTAATACCTTATTTTCTATCCATCCTATATCTGCAATGGAGTGTAGGTACATCTCCCTGGAGAGCCTGTAACGGTATTCCGTTTGGAGGGTTAATGTTTGAGATGCATCTATGCTATTCTCATTAAATCCTCTTACGTTCTCCAAGCCACCGATTCGGAATAATTCATTTAGATAATAAGTCTTAGACCATAGTTTTCTAGCCATTACACCTGCATAAATACTGTGATTTCTCCCAAGACTTATGTTGTGATGCCCGTCTATTTCTATTTTTAATTGATTTTCTTTATCATTGTCTGTTTCTCTGTTTCCGGTTCCTATTCTTATATCAGCATAGCTAGCAAGCGGCTGAAGTAAGTCGTTTTGATATAAGGTATAACTAGCTCCAATAAAATAAAACTTTCCGTCCAGGCTTACTATGCTTTGGTTTATGGAGCTTTCTTCTAATTGGTTTACCGATGTTGCTTGCTCATAGCCTAAATAAATAGACCAGTTGTTCCTAGTTAAGTTTACTTTGGCGTTTAAATTGGTGTTTGTGTAAGTGCTGTCTTTTTTAAAGATTTGAATGCCACCACTAGCAGATATGGGGCTGTTTGCTATATAGGGTGTTTCTAGACCTATTTTTATTTCTTGTTGGTCTCCGCCATCGGCTCGGTAGTGAATGGAGAGCTTTTCTCCTTGATTTAGATTATTGTGTAGGCTTAAGTCTAAATTTCCGCTGAATTCCAATTTGCCTGTGTCTTCATTTGTTGCAAACCCAACGATTCCATCAAAATAGTTGTTGTTTAGTTTTTCAAAATATAAGTACACTGTGCTTTTGTCTTTTTCATACAAGATTTCTGGTTCTCTTGTTTCTTTTGCTATTCCTGTTGCTTGAATGGTTTGACTTGCTTTTTGAATTTTCTTTTGGTCTAGTCTCTTCTTTGGTTTTAATCCGAATTGATGGTAGAGTATCTTTACTGGGAATTTCTCGTAACCTTTAATAGTAATGGAGTCTATTCTTCTCAAGTCACTTTTATTGACGTACAAATCCCCAAATAAAGTGTCTTTGTTTTTTCTTATATTTTGCAATTGTACTTCTGCAAAGCTATGGCCTAAGTTTTTCCATTTTGCTTGAGTTTCTATAATTTGCTCTTCTAATTTTATAAATGGCAGTACTAGCTGATTGCGTTTGTCTATATCTAAGGTATTCGAAATTTCTTTGGGCCAATCAGAAGTATCCACATATAGTATGGCAATAGTCGTTTTCGCACCAATATATAGAAAGTTGGTAAAGGTAGAGTCATTTTCTTTTACAAGTGGATCGCTATATGCTTCTAAATATCCTTCTTTATGTAGAAAGTTCAAAGTTTTTTCCTTTTGTGTATATAAGGACTTTACATCACCATGTGTAGAGGGTTGAATTCCTAATTCTAGTAGATTCACTTCCGTGCTATCTATTGCTTTATGCTTTAAATAGATAGTTTGCGCTTGTGCCGTTGCTAGGGCAATGCTAAGTAGTATAATAAATAATATGGTTCGTTTTTCTAGCAAAAGGCTTTTATGTAAAAATGATTAGGGTACCAAGCTAGTTTATTCTCCTTAGGTGAGGGAGGAAAATTGCATGGATATCAAAATTATCAATTAAATACGAAAGTTTATTGCTTTATGGTTTTATATTGTGGAGATTATTTTTACATTTGCATTCCCAAAATGTATTGGGTGTTTATTATTGTAATAAAAAAGTTTATATGCCAACAATTTCACAATTAGTACGAAAAGGAAGAAAACGTATTACTAAGAAGAGTAAATCGATGGCTCTTGATTCGTGTCCTCAAAGAAGAGGGGTTTGTACGCGTGTTTACACTACAACACCAAAGAAGCCTAACTCTGCTATGCGTAAAGTAGCGAGAGTAAGGTTGACAAATGGTAGAGAGGTGAACGCTTATATCCCTGGAGAAGGACATAACTTGCAGGAGCACTCGATAGTATTAGTAAGAGGAGGAAGGGTAAAGGATTTGCCAGGAGTTAGGTATCACGTGGTTCGTGGAGCTTTAGACACCGCAGGTGTTGAAGGACGTGCACAGCGTAGATCTAAGTATGGAGCAAAACGCCCAAAGAAGTAATTCAATAATTTCTTAAAAGGAAGTAATGAGAAAACAACAAGGAAGTAAAAGACAGATTTTACCAGATCCAAAGTTTAACGACCCGCTAGTTACACAGTTCGTTAATAACTTAATGGTAGATGGGAAGAAGTCTGTGGCTTTTAAAGTATTTTACGATGCGATCGATATCGTAGAGGAAAGAAATCAAGAGGAGGATAAGACGGCAATAGAGGTGTGGAAAGACGCATTGTCTAACGTTATGCCACACGTAGAGGTTCGAAGCCGACGTGTAGGAGGAGCTACTTTTCAAATCCCAATGCAAATTAAGCCAGATAGAAAAATATCTACCGCTATGAAGTGGTTGATTGGTTTTTCTAGAAAACGTAACGAAAAATCAATGGCTAATAAATTAGCTGCAGAGATTTTAGCTGCTTCAAAAGAAGAAGGGGCTGCTGTAAGGAAACGTGTAGATACACATCGTATGGCGGAGTCTAACAGAGCATTTTCACATTTCAGATTCTAAATAAACCATGGCAAGAGATTTAAAATACACAAGGAATATTGGAATTGCTGCGCATATTGATGCCGGTAAGACAACAACAACCGAAAGAATATTATTTTATACTGGGGTTAACCATAAGCTAGGAGAGACACACGAAGGTTCTGCAACGATGGACTGGATGGAGCAAGAGCAGGAAAGGGGTATTACCATTACTTCTGCCGCTACTACCTGTACATGGAAATTCCCATTAGAAAACGCACAAGAAACACCAGAGACGAAAGATTATAAATTTAATATAATCGATACGCCAGGGCACGTTGACTTTACAGTTGAAGTTAGCAGATCGTTGCGAGTATTAGATGGTTTAGTGTTTTTGTTTAGTGCTGCTGATGGTGTAGAGCCACAGTCGGAAACTAACTGGCGTTTGGCAGATGACTATAATGTGCCTCGTATCGGATTCGTTAATAAAATGGACCGTCAGGGCGCTAACTTTCTAGGCGTATGTCAGCAGGTTAAAGATATGTTGAAGTCTAACGCTGTGCCTATTGTACTTCCAATTGGGGATGAAGAGGATTTTAAAGGAATTGTAGATTTAGTAAAAAACCGTGCTATTGTTTGGCATGATGAAACGCTGGGTGCTACATTCGACGAGATTGAAATTCCAGCAGAAATGAGAGATGAAGTAGACGAATATCGCGGGAAGCTTATCGAAGAGGTAGCGGCGTATGATGAGAATCTACTAGAGAAATATATGGAAGATGAGACTTCTATTTCCGAAGACGAAGTGCATGCTGCACTGCGTGCTGCGGTTATGGATATGAGTATCATTCCAATGGTTTGTGGTTCTTCTTTCAAAAACAAAGGAGTTCAGTTCCTAATCGATGCTGTGGTAAGGTATTTACCTTCTCCGTTAGAGAAGCCAGCTATTGTTGGGATTAACCCTAAAACAGAGGAAGAGGAAGAAAGAATTCCTGATGCTAAGGAGCCATTCGCGGCATTAGCATTTAAGATCGCAACCGATCCATTTGTTGGTCGACTAGCTTTCTTTAGAGTTTACTCAGGAAGATTGGATGCTGGTTCTTATGTGCTAAACAACCGTTCTGGGAAACGAGAGCGTATTTCAAGAATATATCAGATGCACTCAAAAGATCAAAACGCAATCGATTTTATCGAGGCGGGAGACATTGGAGCAGCTGTAGGATTTAAAGATATTAGAACAGGGGATACGCTGACCGATGAGAAGCATCCTATAATATTGGAGAACATCAACTTCCCTGATCCAGTAATTGGGGTGGCAGTAGAACCTAAAACAAAATCGGATGTGGAAAAACTAGGTGCTGGTTTGCAAAAACTTGCCGAAGAAGATCCAACATTCCAGGTTCGTACAGACGAAGCCTCTGGGCAAACCATTATCTCTGGAATGGGAGAGTTGCATATCGATATTTTGATTGAGCGCTTAAGACGTGAGTTTAAAGTAGAGGTAACGCAAGGGAAGCCACAAGTAGAGTATAAAGAAGCATTTACTAAGGAGACGGAGTACCGTGAAACCTATAAGCGACAAACAGGAGGTCGTGGTGCATTTGCCGATATTATATTTACTATCGGTCCTGCAGAGGAAGGTGCGGAAGGCTTAACGTTCGTTGACGAAGTAAAAGGTGGAAATATTCCAAGAGAGTATATTCCATCTGTAGAAAAAGGATTCCGTGATGCTATGTCCAATGGTCCACTAGCTGGATTCGAAATGGATAGTATGAAAGTAACTTTAAAGGATGGTTCTTACCACGCTGTGGATTCGGATCAGTTATCTTTCGAGTTGGCTGCTAAGTTGGGATATCGTAACGCTTCTAAAGCTGCAGGTGCAGTTATTTTAGAGCCGATTATGAAGATCGACGTAATTACTCCAGAGGAAAACATGGGGGATATTGTTGGAGACTTGAACCGTAGAAGAGGGCAGGTTAACGATATGTCGGACCGTTCTGGAGCGAAAGTAATTCGTGCAGAAGTGCCACTTTCAGAAATGTTTGGTTACGTAACTACCTTGCGTACCTTATCTTCTGGTAGAGCAACTTCTACGATGACCTTCTCTCACTATGCAGAGACACCAGCGAATATCTCTGCGGAGGTAATTGCTGAGGCAACAGGAACCACTAACGATTAATCATTTTGAAATGAGTCAAAAAATTAGAATAAAATTGAAATCTTACGATCATAGCTTAGTGGACATGTCCTCTGAGAAAATCGTAAAAACAGTAAGAAGTACTGGTGCGGTGGTTACAGGACCGATTCCTTTACCTACACACAAAAAGATCTTTACCGTGTTGCGTTCGCCGCACGTTAATAAGAACGCTAGAGAGCAATTCCAGCTTAGCTCACACAAGAGACTGTTGGATATCTATAGTTCTTCATCAAAAACTATTGATGCTTTGATGAAACTTGAACTTCCTAGTGGAGTTGAAGTGGAGATTAAAGTGTGATAATGATAAAAGCACAATAAATATATTGGGCTAAAATGTCCGGAGCTGCGAGCAAAGGAAAAATGGATTTCAAAATAATTTCAGGGGTGAAATTTTATTTTGACCCTGAAATTATTTTTTTTGAACAAGTTTATAACTGAATATTAATTTAATTTTTAATCACATGTTTGGGTTAATTGGAAAAAAGATAGGTATGACTAGCCTTTTCGACGAGGATGGAAAAAACATTCCTTGTACGGTAATAGAAGCTGGTCCCTGTGTTGTTACCCAGGTCAGAACCAAAGAGGTTGACGGGTATGATGCTCTGCAACTTGGTTTCGATGACAAAAAGAATGCTAATAAAGCTGCCGAAGGGCATGCTAAAAAAGCAGGAACCGTTGCAAAACGCAAAGTCGTTGAATTCCAAGGAAATAGTGCAGATCGTAAATTAGGTGATGTTATCACCGTAGAAGATTTTAAAGAAGGCGAGTACGTAGACGTAGCTGGTACTTCTAAAGGAAAAGGATTCCAAGGAGCGGTAAAGCGTTACGGTTTTGGTGGTTCAGAGATGAGTCACGGTCAAAAACACGTGAATAGACGTACTGGATCCATTGGCGCAGCATCTACTCCTGGTAGAGTATTCAAAGGGAAAAAGATGCCTGGTCAAATGGGAAATGAAAGAGTTAAAGTAACCAACCTGCAGGTGTTAAAAGTAGTTCCAGAAAAGAACCTACTTGTTGTGAAAGGATGTATTCCTGGACATAACTCTGCATACGTAACTATTGAGAAATAATGAAGGTATCAGTATTAGATAAAAACGGAAAGGACACAGGCAGAACAGTCGAACTGGTTGCTGGTGTATTCGGAGTAGAGCCTAATAAGCACGCCCTATATCTTGATGTTAAACAATATCTTGCCAATCAAAGACAAGGTACGCACAAAACAAAAGAAAGAGCGGAAGTAGTAGGAAGTACCCGTAAGATAAAGAAACAAAAAGGAACTGGTACAGCTCGTGCTGGTGACATAAAGAACCCAATATTCCGTGGTGGTGGAACCGTATTTGGTCCAAGACCTAGGAATTATACGCAAAGCTTAAACAAAAAAGTAAAGCGTTTGGCCCGTAAATCAGCATTAAGTCTGAAAGCGGAAAATAAAAATATTATCGTCTTGGATTCATTGGAATTTGAAGCGCCAAAAACAAAGGATTTCCTTAATGTTCTGAAAGCATTGGGAGTAGAGAATAAAAAGTCTCTAATTGTATTGGATGACTCAAATAAAAATGTATATTTGTCCTCGCGAAATGTACCGCGTACGAAAACTGTAATGAGTTCAGTACTAAATACATACGATATAATGAACGCTGACAATTTAATATTGTTAGAAGGTTCATTATCGCAAATCGAAGCTAACTTAAGTAAATAGAAATCAGATGACTATCTTAATTAAACCTATAATTACAGAGAAAGCAACGATAGATTCAGAGAAATTCAATCGTTATGCATTTTCAGTGCATCCAGAGGCGAACAAGATTCAGATCAAAGAGGCGGTGGAAGCTGCTTACGATGTTTCTGTTGCTAAAGTTCGCACTATGAATGTTCGCCCAGAGAGAACTACCCGTCATACAAAGACAGGAATTCAGACTGGTAAAACAAATGCTACTAAAAAAGCAATTGTACAGTTGGCGGACGGTGATATAATTGATTTTTACACTAACCTCTAAGAGCGATCTTAGGTTAAACAAAAGACAACAATGTCAGTAAGAAAATTAAAACCAACCACTCCAGGTCAGCGTTTTAGAGTTGTAAATGAGTATGACGCCATTACAACTGATAAGCCGGAAAAAAGCCTATTGGCTCCGATAAAAAGATCGGGTGGAAGAAACAGTCAAGGAAAAATGACCATGCGCCAAATTGGTGGTGGGCATAAGAGAAGGTATCGAATAATCGATTTTAAACGTAACAAAGATGGAGTTCCAGCAACTGTTGCGTCTATCGAGTACGATCCGAACCGCACCGCTTTTATCGCACTTGTTAACTATCAAGATGGCGAGAAGCGTTATGTTGTGGCGCAGAGAGGAATGAAAGTTGGGCAAAATATAGTATCTGGAGACCATGTTGCTCCAGAGATTGGAAATGCGCTGCCTCTTTCTAGTATACCTTTGGGAGCTATAATCTCTTGTATAGAGCTATCTCCTGGTAAAGGTGCGTCTCTTGCAAGAAGTGCTGGGTCATTTGCACAATTACTTGCTAAAGAAGGGAAGTTTGTTACAGTAAAATTACCTTCTGGAGAAGTTAGAATGATTTTAGGAACATGTAAGGCAACTATCGGAGCCGTATCTAACAGTGACCATCAGGTGGTAGTATCTGGTAAAGCTGGTAGAACAAGATGGTTAGGTAGAAGACCTCGTACTAGAGCAGTAGTTATGAACCCAGTTGATCACCCAATGGGTGGTGGAGAAGGGAAGGCTTCTGGAGGACATCCACGTTCTCGTAATGGAATTCCTGCTAAAGGGTTTAAAACTCGTTCTAGAACCAAAGCAAGTAATAAATATATTGTAGAGCGTAGAAAGAAATAATAAGCTATGGCAAGATCATTAAAAAAAGGACCTTACGTTCATTTTAAGTTAGATAGAAAAGTTGAGGCAGTTAACGAATCAGGAAAAAAGACGGTTATTAAGACTTGGTCAAGATCGTCTATGATTACTCCAGACTTCGTCGGATTAACTATCGCAGTTTACAACGGTCGTCAATTTGTACCGGTATATGTAACTGAGAATATGGTAGGGCATAAATTAGGAGAATTTTCACCTACACGATCATTCCGTGGTCACGCAGGTGCTAGAAATAAAGGTAAAAGATAATTAGCCATGGGAGTAAGAAAAAGAGAAAGAGCATTAGAGATAAAGGAGGCTAAGAAGACGCAATATTTTGCGAAACTTAATAATTGTCCAACTTCACCTAGAAAGATGCGTTTAGTTGCAGATTTAATCCGTGGTGAAAAAGTAGAGAATGCCTTGAATATACTTCGTTTTAACCCGAAGGAGGCTTCAGGACGCCTTGAAACTTTATTATTGTCTGCAATTGCTAACTGGCAGGCAAAAAACGAAGATGGCTCAGTAGAAGATGCTGGACTTTTCGTAAAAGAAATCCGTGTGGACGGTGGAACTATGTTGAAGAGACTACGTCCAGCCGCACAAGGAAGAGCACACAGAATTAGAAAACGTTCCAATCACGTAACACTTGTGCTTGGGGTAAATGATAACACACAAAGCAATTTATAAATGGGACAGAAAACAAATCCAATCGGAAATCGCCTAGGTATTATAAGAGGATGGGAATCTAACTGGTACGGAGGTAACGACTATGGCGATAAGCTAGTCGAGGATGATAAGATTAGAAAATACATCCGTGTTCGTTTAAGTAGAGCTAGTGTGTCTAGGATAATTATTGAGCGCACGCTGAAGCTTGTAACCGTTACTATCACCACCGCACGTCCAGGTATTATTATTGGGAAAGGCGGCCAGGAGGTAGACAAGCTAAAAGAGGAGCTTAAAGAAATTACCGATAAAGAAGTTCAGATTAACATTCATGAAATCAGACGTCCAGAGGTGGATTCGTATCTTGTTGCAGCTAGCGTTGCTAGACAAATCGAGAGCCGTATATCCTACCGACGTGCAATCAATATGGCTATTGCAGCAGCAATGCGTATGAATGCAGAGGGGATTAAGATTCAGATTTCTGGACGACTTAATGGAGCTGAAATGGCTCGTACTGAAACCTATATGGAAGGACG
>DATGMW010000107.1:0-3182 GCA_035307105.1 Flavobacteriaceae bacterium | reverse complement strand
CCTTCTAAAGTGGCCGCTATAGCTGTTCCTGATAGCGATTCTTTGGATTCTGATAGCAGAATTTCACTCGGGTTGCTTACTTCTCGTAATCCTGTGCCTAGCATTTCATAGATGCCTAATTCATGGGTCGAACCGAATCGGTTTTTATGTGCACGCAAAATTCTATATACATGATTCCTATCGCCTTCAAACTGCAGGACGGTGTCTACCATGTGTTCCAATATCTTCGGGCCAGCGATATTTCCATCTTTGGTAATATGTCCGATTAAAATTACGGGCGTATCCGTTTCTTTGGCGAATTGAATCAGTTCGGTGGTAGTTTCTCTAATTTGCGAAATGCTTCCTGCGCCAGATTCTATGTACTCCGTATGCAGCGTTTGAATAGAGTCTATGATAACCACCTGTGGCTCTATGGCTTCTATTTGCTGAAAGATATGTTGTGTTTTGGTTTCGGTAAGAATGTAGCACTGATTCGCATTTGGATTAATACGCTCGGCACGCATTTTTATCTGCTGTGCGCTTTCCTCTCCCGAAACATAAAGTACTTTATAAGGTAATTGTAAAGCGATTTGCAGCATGAGGGTACTTTTCCCAATACCTGGCTCTCCGCCTAAAAGCGTTAAGGAACCAGGAACTAATCCGCCACCTAAGACTCGGTTTAGTTCGCCATTATTCGTATCAAAACGCATTTGCTCCAAAGCAGAAATCTCGTTTATTCGAAGCGGTTTACTTCGACGATTGCTAGTGGATGGTTTGGTTTTCCAAGCGACTTTCTCTTGTTTCTGTATTATTTCTTCTGCAATGGTGTTCCATTCTCTACACGAGTTACATTGGCCCTGCCAATTTGCATGTTGTGCACCACATTTTTGACAAAAAAACGTCTTTTTTACTTTCGCCATAAGTCCTTTACTTTTGCGTAAAAATAAGGAATATTTAGGGAATAAGATTATTGGGTTTCCTAGGGTGGTGTAAGTTGTAGAATAAAAAAGTACTTTACTGTATGTTGTTAATTGTGCTAATTAGAGAATGGAATAGGAGTAAGTGCTAGGAAAATAAATGTAAAGCTACGGATAAACTTTTCTTTGTAGTTAATTTTATGTGAAAATAGCTTGTATTTTTACTTTACTTTACGCCTCAATCATAAAAAAATATTAAAATGAAGAAAAATGTATTGCTTGGCGTAAGCTATTTGTTGTTTATTTTCGGTTTCCTATTCTTTCTTTCTAGTTGTTCTGCAGACGGAGTTGGAAATGATTTAAATTTAAAAGAATTGGATTCTTCTTATTTTGAGAGTCACAGTCAACCTGCAACAGAAGATGGAAAAACTACTTATAATACTCGGCTTATTATAATTGATATTGCAAAACCTAGAAATGATTGTAAAGATGGATTAGGCGTTTGTAGAATTTGTCTTATTTGTGGGCCAGTTAAAGATAATCCTAGAGAAATTGTTGCAAGAATGATTGAGGAAGAGGAAGGTGATTTTGTTCTACTAGAGCTTAATAAAGAAATATTAGATAATGAGTACGATACTACTTTGGTTATAGAAGAGAATGTTTACGATGAAAGTACTGGAAGTTATTTGCTAATAGGTAAATATGAATTAGATAAAGAAATGGGTGCGTTTGGGGGTTATAAAATTCCAATTAAAATTAATAAGTAAATGTAATTCTACTGGAGTTACTTAAGTAACTCCAGTAATTTAAAATTCAAAAATGTTTAAAAACTATATAATTTATTCGTTACTATTACTTCCCATACTAAGTGTAGCTCAATCTGAACCTTGTAATTTAGAAAAGAATGAGTTAGGAAATGCCTATTTGGTAGATGCGGAAGATATTCGTTGTTTAGCAAAAAACTCTGATAAAGAAATAAGTATGTTCTACACCTTTGCAGAGTCATGTAAGCCTTGTTTAAAACATATTCCAGACCTTATTCCCTTCGTTATTGAAAATGACTTAGATCTTTATATAGTATTAATCGATAGAGAAAATAATTTTCGTGTCGAGTGGGCAGAAATAATATTAAAACGATTTGAGCAAGAAATAAGAGAACACTATCAAGAGGACTTTAGCTTTAAATTATATGTATTAAAAGATGAAGAGGGTAGGCCACGGAAAAAATACAACAAGTTTTTGACCGAAATAACGCCCCCTCAGTTTGAAGTTATTGGTGATTTGGGAAAGCATATCGTAATGAATAAATCAGGTGAGGTGTTGTTGGTTACTAGCTACAAAGATAATCCTGAAAATGTAGAAGATAAGAATTCCTATATTTTAAATGAAGTCATTCGGCCTGTACTAGAGAGGTCGCTTGTTGAATAACTATTTGTTTTATCATAATTAGTAGACATACAATAGTTCTCTTTGTAATGTATTTGTCGGGTTGTGTTATGCTTGTATATGACTATTTTACAAAAGGATTTAAGTGTATTATTTCTTCCGATTTATAATAGGAAGAAAGATAAACGACAGTACTCCAAGGATTATCATGGAGAACATATTGGAGGTCCAAATAATCCAACCAAATGCGGTTCCAGAAGTTTCAGGAACTCCGAAAAGGAGTAGGATTCCTGCAACAAATAGCGGATACGAACCAAAACCACTATTGGTGAAGGCTACTGCAAAGCTACCTGCTACAAAGGCTAGGAGCATGGTGCTAAAGTCAATGCTTGCAGTTTGTTCAAATGCGAAAATACAGGTGTAGAATGCCGCTACATATAGAACCCAAATAAGGAAACTATGGAAAAGAAAAGCCCATTTGTTTTCCATTTTTGTAATGCTCCAAACACCTTCTTTTAGCCCCTTTAAAAAGTCTTTAATCTTTCTGATTATCTTGCCTTTAGAGTATCGCAAGATTAGCCAAATTAAAAATATGCCTGCTGCGCCGATAATAGCGAGGGTGCTGAGTTTTTTTATGGGTACAATCTCTACAAAGTAACTCCAAAGTACATCGGCTTTTATAAGCGTAACAGCTAAGGTAAAACCTAGTAAAAAAATAAGATCTACTACGCGTTCAGCTATGATGGTACCGAAGCCTTTTTGAAAGGAGATGTTCTCGTATTTATCAAGGATTACTGCTCGTGACACCTCTCCACCACGTGGGATAACGAGGTTTATCAAGTAAGCACAATTTAGTGCCATAAAGCTGTTGTAGAATTTGGGGCGGAATCCCAAAGGTCT
>DATGMW010000106.1:0-14316 GCA_035307105.1 Flavobacteriaceae bacterium | reverse complement strand
CCATCGGCATGTCCTAATGGAACAACCGCAATTATCATAGGCTCTTCTGCTATAAACTTTCTACCGTAACTTATGCTGTCTCCTGGATTCAAATATTGCTTTTCGATGATAGGTGCAAATAACTTTCCTACCACTTTTAATTTTCTGTTGATTTTCTTATCATAGGTATACCCATGAAGCCCCATCCCTATTCTAACCGCATCAAAATGTGCTTCGGGATAATTTATAACGCCCATCGTATTGCATGCATGCCGCATAGGCATATACCCAAGACTGTCTGCTAATTCTTTACTAACCTCATTAAACTTTCGAATCTGTTGTAAAGTAAATTTCCTTTCGGTAAGATCATCGCTCGCCGCAAAGTGAGTGAAAATACTTTCCAGCTTAATATGGGTACTGGTTTCAAAAGCCACTCCTAAAGATTCCGCTTGACTTAGTGCCATACCTAGGCGATTCATTCCAGTATTGAATTTAATATGTACCGGATAGGTTTTTAAATCCTGTTCCTCGGCATAGACCGAAAAAGCTCGGAACATACTATCCGAATACAAGCTTGGCTCTAACTTATATTCTACTATTTGAGGGATCTCCTCGGGCATAGCTTGGAATACAAGAATAGGTTTTTTGATTCCTGCTTTTCGCAATGCTACTGCTTCGCGTGTAAAGACCACTGCTAAGCAATCTACGTTTAATTTCTCTAGGTGCTTTGCAACAGCTACCGCATCGGTGCCATAAGCATTGGCTTTTACTGCTGCTATTATTTTTGTTTTAGGCTTAAGTAAACCTTTAAAGTATTTGAAGTTGTGTTCTAGTGCCTGTAAATCAATCTCCAATCTTGTGCTAGGCAAGTCGTTCATAAAGTATTATGGTTTTTGTATAAAATCTTTTGGGGTATTATTTTCGTGTTTCTTTGCGATCTTTAACTTGTAATATGCTGCTCTGCTCAGCGGCTCATATTCGGATTTTTCCCCTAATACCACCAAGCTTTCATCATCGGTTTTTCGATAACTATAGTGCGCTAAATTTCCAGTTCTGGTGCAAACCGCATGTACTTTAGTTACGTATTCTGCGGTAGCCATAAGGTTGGGCATCGGGCCAAAAGGATTTCCTTGAAAATCCATATCCAATCCAGCAACAATAACACGAATCCCACTATTGGCAAGGTCGTTGCATACTTGAACAATTTCATCGTCAAAAAACTGTGCTTCGTCTATTCCCACTACATCACATCCGCTAGCCAACAAAGGAATATTTGCTGCGGCCGGAACGGGCGTAGAGTGAATTTCATTGCTGTCGTGAGACACTACCATGTCCTCGTCATAACGAGTATCTACCATGGGTTTGAATATCTCCACCT
Source organism: Flavobacteriaceae bacterium (assembly GCA_035307105.1). Lineage (GTDB taxonomy): Bacteria > Bacteroidota > Bacteroidia > Flavobacteriales > Flavobacteriaceae > JAJYTI01. The sequence continues at coordinate 12,959 of DATGMW010000106.1, read as the reverse complement.
TTTGATTTGCAAAGCGAGCGCGTTTTAATCTACGGATAAGTTCTTCTGTTTTTCCAGAAAACATAGAGCCACAGATCACCTCGATCCAACCAAATTGCTCTTCCTGATTAACTGTATTTTCGAGAAACATGCTTTATGAAAAATTACTGTTTAAAATATACTTGACCTTTCCGTTTAGGATGTGTAAATTTATACATTCTAAAAGAGATAACTCGGGTTTTTACCGACTTTCGCTTATCTACCAACGACAAACATATTCGAATACGAAGATAATTTTCGCCTAGATTTTAAAGGATATGTTGCGTGATTTTGGAATGGAATAAAGCGTCTGAAATTACTACAGATACCATGGTAAAAATCGGTTTTTACGTATCTTTACAAAAACTCGATTTCATCTAAGCTAGAAAAACAACTACCTTTGCACTAACTATTTATCGAGATAAAGCGATTAATGAGGACCATATTATGAAAAAGAAAATAGAGACGAATATCCACTCCTTGGCTACAGATTTGCTTAACAACAAAGATTCCCGTTCTACCCAAGAATGGAAAGACGTTACCATGCAGCTTTATGAAAAGCTTTGTGTGTTGGAATACTTAGAGAAGCAACTAGAAATATCACAAGACACTTCAGTTTTAGAAAAGAAAAAAGAAGTAGAAAAGTCCGTTGTACCAGAAGCTGTTAAAGAAGTTGAGAAGCCGATAGAGCCAAAAGAAATCGAAACGGACATAGAGGCAATACAAAAAGACCCAGAGCCGAGCTTGGATTTAGATACAGGCTTCGATATAGAAACCGCTATTGCAGCAACACAAACGGAGGAAATCAAAACAGAGACGGAGATAGAACAAGAGATTGTAGAGATTCAAGATACTCCTGTAGAAGTTATAGCCGAAGTGGAAACCAAAGCACCTCAGCAACCAGAAAAACGCCAAGCAGACGACCTACAGCGCTTTGCATCTACCTACAAGCAAACCCCTGTATTTAGCAGAAAGCAAACCGATCAGAGCGGCGAAGAGCCAAGAAAGAATACAAACACTGCACAAGGAGCGGACAAACCAAAATCGCTAAACGACTCACTAAATCGCGGGTTACACATTGCGCTTAACGATAGGATTGCATTTATAAACAACCTTTTTGAAGGAAGCACACAAGATTTTAACCGCGTGTTGTCGCAAATAAACACCTTGGATGATTTTGACAGTGTTCACAGCTTCTTGGAACATCAAATAAAACCCGATTATAGTCACTGGGAAGGAAAAGAAGAATATAGCGAGCGATTTATTGCTATTATCGAGAAGAAATTCAGTTAAGGACATCCATGGGAAAATTGTATTTGGTGCCTACACCAATAGGAAATCTAAAAGACATAACATTACGAGCACTCGAGGTTTTACAGTCAGTAGATTGTATCCTTGCTGAGGACACTCGCACTAGCGGTAAACTTCTAAAACATTACGAAATAAGCAAGCCAGTGCACTCACACCACATGCATAACGAGCATAGAACTGTAGAGCAATTAGTACAACGTATGCAGAATGGTGAAACCCTAGCACTCATTAGCGATGCAGGAACTCCAGCTATCAGCGACCCAGGATTTCTACTCACTCGCGCTTGCATTAAAGCAGGGATAGAAGTAGACTGCTTGCCAGGTGCTACCGCATTCGTTCCAGCATTGGTAAATAGCGGTTTACCAAATGATAAGTTTGTATTTGAAGGCTTTTTACCGCAGAAAAAAGGACTGAAAACAAGACTAGAATTTTTAGCAGAGGAAACCCGAACCATTATTTTCTATGTTTCCCCTTATAAGTTGGTAAAAACCTTGACACTTTTACAAGAGCATCTTGGCGAAGATCGCCCAGCGTCCGTTTCGCGAGAAATAACAAAACTCTACGAAGAAACCGTTCGCGGAAGCTTAAAAGAAGTACAAGAACATTTCGAAAAACATCCACCAAAAGGAGAAATTGTATTAGTAGTTGGTGGTAAAACCGATAAATAACCCTAATCCATGCGCTGGAAAGAACCGATTCCTTATTCGGCAGAGGATCTACAACGCCTCGCCAAAGTAAGCATAGATCCAACTATTGCCACACTTTTACTAAACCGTAGCATTTATAGCTTCGAAGAAGCCAATGAATTTTTTAATCCAGATATAAAATTATTGCACGACCCATACTTGATGAAAGATATGGCAAAAGCGATGAAAATTATATTGGAAGCCTTAAAAAACAACGAACGCATAATGATTTACGGCGACTATGACGTAGATGGTACTACTAGCGTTACGCTTCTTTACACTTATCTAAAAAGCATTGGCGGCGATTTATTAACTTATGTTCCCGACAGATATTCCGAAGGCTACGGCATATCTATACAAGGGATAGACCGTGCAAAAGAAGAAGGTATATCGCTTATAATCGCTATAGATTGTGGCATACGCGCAGTGGAACAAGTTGCTTATGCAAAGGAGTTAGGTATTGATTTTATTATCTGCGACCACCACTTACCTGGGGAAGTAATTCCAAAAGCAGAGGCTATATTAAATCCAAAGCAAAGCGATTGTCCTTACCCTTTTAAAGACTTATGTGCTTGTGGTGTGGGCTTTAAACTTATACAAGCAATACATACTAAACGAGGCGGAGATTTCAATGACCTACTACCTTATTTAGACCTAGTAGCCATTGCTACTGCGGCAGACCTTGTGCCGATTGTGGGGGAGAATAGGATTTTATCTGCCATTGGTCTTAAAGTCCTAAATGACTATCCAAAAAGAGTAGGGATAGAAGCCATTTTAGAAGCTTGTAAATTACTAGATCAGGATATAAATAACACAGACTTAGGTTTTAAAATAGGCCCACGCATTAATGCAGCTGGGCGAATGAAACACGCCATACACTCGGTAGAATTACTAATAGAAGAGGATAAGGAAGTTGCAAAAACCATCGCATTGGCAATAGAAAACTATAATCAAGAACGGCGAACAGCAGATGGTGGTATAACAAAAGAAGCTTTGATTCAGATTGAGACAGCGAACGAAGTAGAAAACAGCACTACCGTAGTTTATGATGCAAGTTGGCACAGAGGCGTATTGGGAATTGTAGCTTCTAGACTTATCGAAACCCACTATCGCCCCACTATTGTTTTTGGTAAAGGCGAAGGGTATTTAACGGCATCTGCCCGCTCGGTAAAAGGGTTTAATATTTTTGATGCTATAAATGAATGCGCACCGTTACTAGAAAAATACGGAGGTCATAAATACGCTGCAGGTTTAAGTTTGCTGCCAGAAAACTACGAAGCTTTTAAAACCAAATTCGAAGAGATTGTAAAAAACAGCATTACCCCAGAATCTCTTCAGCCTGAGCTCCTAATAGAAGCAGAAATTCCTTTAAAAGATTTATTGCCCGACGGGAAGGGAGACTTTCCAAAACTTTATAGGATAATCCATCGCATGCGACCTTTTGGACCTGGTAATAAAAGCCCCGTTTTTATAACAAAAGGGGTTATAGATAAGGGTTCTAGAAAAATAGGATCGGAAGAAAAACACCTGAGATTAAGTATTTCTGACAAATCAACCAATTGGACTTTTACTGGTATTGGATTTAATCTAGGACATAAACTAGACGAAATAGACAAAGAGAACTTTGATATTGTATACAGCCTAGACGAAAATCATTGGAATGGAAACACTAGTTTACAACTAATGATTAAGGACATACGATAATAGCAGAGCGATCGGTGTTTTCAAAAACTTCTAATTCAAACTCTTCCCCATCAAACACGCCATAGGTATAGTACTCTATCCAATCGCCTAGGTTAAAATAATAACTGGTTTCTTTTATAGTCACTTGCATAGGTAGGTGGCGATGCCCAAACACGAAATAATCGTAATGCACCGTTTCTAGTTTCCGCTTAGCGTATTGCGATAACCACTCTTTTTCTTGTCCTAAAAACTCCTTGTCTTCGTCTCCAGAGATCAGTTTGTTTTTCACCGAAAAATACTGTCCTAAACGAATGCCAATATCTGGATGTAACCAACGAAACAGCCAGTTAGTGACCGGATTGGTAAAAACCTTTTTCATTCGTTTATATCCCTTGTCCTCTGGGCCCTTACCATCGCCGTGGCCAATCAGGAACTTCTTGTCGTTTATAAGGAACGGTGTGCTGTCATAAAACACTGGAATATCTAGCTCTGTTTCGAAATAATCATCCATCCACAAATCGTGGTTTCCCACAAAGAAATATATAGGGATACCCTTATCTCGCAACTCTGCCAGTTTTCCTAGCGTACGCACAAAACCTTTAGGCACCACCATTTTATACTCGAACCAAAAGTCAAACAAATCGCCAAGCAAAAATATGGCCGCAGCATCTTCTTGTACGATGTCTAGCCAACGAACAAATTTCTTCTCTCGTGGCAAACTGCTTTTAGCATCGGGCGCTCCCAAGTGATTGTCACTAGAGAAGTATACTTTTTTGCCTTTTGGAACGGTTATTTTGTGCATCTATTCTTTCTATTCGTTGTCCGAAGCATGCCATTCTGCGTAACTAGATTCGGTTTCTTGCAGTCTTAAAGAATGTAGTTTAATATTCTCTGGTAGGTGTTTTCTTATTCTTCCTACAAAATCCGAAATCATCATCTCGCTTGTAGGCTGATAATCTACCAATAACACATAATGATCTCGCTTTTGTAATTCTTTTGCCAACTCTAAATGCGGGGTGTTTTTATTAAAAACAGTAGCGTGATCAAACACCTCCACTATTTCATCATTTACAATACGCTTTAAATCTCCAAAGTCGATTACCATTCCATACTTCGTGTTGTTTGGATCGCTGATTGGTGTTCCTATCACCGTAACCGCCAACTTATAGCTATGTCCGTGAACATTCTTACACTTTCCATCGTACCCATACAGCGCATGCCCGGTCTCAAAACTAAAGCTTTTTGTAATGCGTATCTTCTCCATATTCATTTCCAATTTTGCACAAAGATACACTATAATTATACTTCGATTAAAACCTACGCCATTATATAGAGTGAAAATAAGTTCTCTTCCTAGAGCAGATTCTTGCACATGCTAAATAATTATACTAAATTGCGCCTTGTTATGGGGATGTAGCTCAGTTGGCTAGAGCGCTTGGCTGGCAGTCAAGAGGCCGTGGGTTCGAGTCCCACCTTCTCCACAAGAAATTCCCTGCGATCAATTGATTTGCAGGGTTTTTTATTTTGGGGTTAGTTTTATTTCTTTTGGGCTGAGCTTCAAGAGCATATTAACCAACGCTCCACAAAACCTCAACCTCTACATTATTTTCTGGACTAGAAGTAATTCGAAGACTGTCCTTGATTAAATTCGAGCCCTAAGGTTACTCGAAGAGCGATCTTGATTTTGTACAATAGGCTCTTCTTATTTCGTCTTTTAACTACTATAATACAGCAAGCATCATTTTAAATAAGCACATTACGATATATCTATTTGCACATTAAGCGTTTAAATAAAGATTTATGAATCAAATTAAATCTTTATTTATCCTCTCTTATTTTTCTTTTCTAATGTTCCTACTCCAATATTATAAGCATATAAAGATGCTGGAACAAAAGTAAATTCTAATTCTTCTACATCCTTATTTCCTGATTTATCAATTGAGGTAATTAAAGCGTTTTCTAATTTATTAGTCTTACAAAAGTGAATCAAACTTTTTAACTTGTTCGGGTTTTCATAAAATCGATTACTCCATTTAATTTCTACCGCCCAAGCAGGTTTAAAAGCCTTATCATCTAATAAAACTAAATCCACTTCCCCTTCTTGCCTTCCTTTTTTCCACTGTGCATAAGTCAAATCTAAGTTTTCTCGGTGCATCCACTGCGAAAGAATAGCTGTTTCTACCATATTCCCCATAACTTCATCTGTTTCTGTTATGGGTGAAAACAGAGCAGAACGTAAAGAAGGACTAGTTAAGTAGACTTTAAATCGCATTATTCGTTTTAGTTTTTTAGCATTGTTATCAACTCTATAAAGTACTTTTATTAAAAAAGCATCTTCTAAATATTCAAGATATTTTTTTAATGTAGTTATATTAATACCACTATCCTTTGATAGTTTTTGATAAGAAAGTTCTTCTCCTGTGCTATAAGCGATATATGCAAAAAAACGATTTAATTCTTGGACATCATTAATTTTATATAAACCTGGTAAATCCTTCAATAACACCTTATCAATAATATCATTTTTTACATAGCGTTGCATATCACTTCTAATTCGATCAGATAATACAACCTCTGGATAACCACCATAGTTAAGGTAATTTATAAACTCTTTATTTAATTCTTTAATATTATTGGTTTGTTTTTGATCTACTTTTTGTTTTCCATATTGCACTGCTCCATCTACTATTAAATGAGCATTTCCATTTAAATGAATATATTCTTGAAAAGTTAGTGGTGGTAACATAAAGTCTGTGAATCTTCCTGCCCCACTTTCCGAGCTTTTTTTATGCAAGGCTGCTGCAGCTGAACCTGAAACAATAAATTTAGTATTAGGGTAGCTATCTACTAAAACTTTTAAATGTCTTTCCCAGTCTTTTAGAAACTGTACTTCATCAAAGAAGATATAACACCCTTCTAAATTATCAACTTTCAATGCCTTTTTATATAAAGTCAATAAATTCTCTAAGCTAAGATTGATGTATATAGGATTATCGATCCCTATAAAGCATATTTTTTGTGGATTTATTCCATCATCAATTAATCGAGAAATTGTATGAAATAACATTACTGTTTTACCCACACGGCGAGGTCCCATCAAAACTACTGCACGACGTATTTCTGTTTCTGTAACATAGGGATAAAATAACTTAAAGTACAATCGCCGTTTCATACTTGTATAAAACTCACTGACAGATTTAGTAATCCACCAAGGATTTTCTGTTTGTAAACGTTCGATAATTTCTTCTTCTGGAATAATGCTTAAAAAACTCATTTAAAAATATTTTCATTTAGTTATTTAGCTAACTAAACAAATATAACACAATTAAGCTCACTACAGTACGCCTATTCCTACATATTTATGCAAATAAGAAATAATTGAACTTTATTATCCTCTATTTCATCCTAGGCTCTAAATTGTTACTAACTAATCCATAACAATTACTCTACATTTAACCTTCATCTTTAAATAACTTAATATACTCTTCAAAAACGTAAATTCTATCTCTTTCTCCCCCAGTAATCTCTTTTAAAATCTGTCTTTTCTCTAATTCAGATATTAGACTATAAGCAGTAGACATCGATTTATCTATAATCTTACTAACTGATTGTGCATTGATTACGGGTTTTTGATAAAGCTGTTCAACGACTTTAAATGCATCGCCACTACGCGTACCCAACTCCTTTAACTCAACATCCAATCGCTTTTGTAACTGTAAAATTTTATCAAAAGTCATCACTCCTGTTTGAGCCGTTTCGATAATTCCTGTAAGAAAGAACTTTATCCATTGTTCCATATCATTATGTGTTCTTACCCGCATTAAATTGTCATAATATAAACTTCTATGTCGTTCAAAGAAATCAGATAAATATAAAATTGGACTTTTTAAAATCCCAACACTTACAAAGTAAAGCGTGATTAGCAAGCGACCCACTCTACCATTTCCATCTAAGAATGGATGTATCGTTTCAAACTGGTAATGAATTATGGCTGCCTTAATCAAATCTGGCAAAGGGTTATTTTGGTTATTAGCAAATTTTTCTAAGTCTGAAATCAAGTCACTAATACTAGTGTAAACTGGGGGTACAAAAACCGCATCATTAATAGACGCCCCACCAATCCAGTTTTGACTGGTTCGATATTCTCCAGGTAGTTTGTGTTCCCCACGGACTCCTTGCAACAAAACCTTATGTGTTTGACGAATCAAACGAGACGAAAAAGGCAAGTCATTTAATAACTCTACTGCCTCTTTCATAGCGATGATATAGTTTTGTACTTCCTCCCAATCATCTCGTTTTTCTGAACCTATTTCTTTTTTGCTTAGGAATGCTTCTTCAATATTGGTTTGCGTGCCTTCTATTTTTGAGGATTGCGTAGCTTCTTTTGCAATATGCATTTGAATAAACATATCGATATTTACATATTCGGAATACATATCCAGTCTTCCCAACTGCCTATCTGCTTTGCTCAATAACTGGATAAGCTCCATGTTTTCAATTTGCCATTCTTTATTGATAGAATTCGGCTCAAAGCTTTTATAATATCCTTGATGGATATACTTACCTGCTATAAACTCTTTCATATAATTAAAATTAAGCTCTTCACTATTCTACAATAATACTAAAAACTAGAATAGCGACCTTCCTTATTTTCGTTTTTATTGAAAAACTAAAATAGCTAGATTCTTTAATTTACTTTTATGCATGATTTTATATTTAGACACCACATCCATTGTTTTACGAGTGATTAGTGATAGCGTAATCGAAAATGAGAAGTCAAGGAAGTATATTAAAAAATAATTGTAACTCATCGGTGAGCCACAAAACATTTTGTAACTCATATTTTCGTATATTTGAGCCACAAACCTATTTGTCATTCATACATAAGTCACAAAAATGAAACCTTATATACCAGATACTTTACCACTTAAAAATATAGAATGGCCTAAACTTATCGACCTAATGGGTAAGGCCAATAGATATATTGCACGTTATGATGGCTTGTTGCAATCGGTTATTAATCCCGACGTGTTATTGGCGCCTTTACGCACCCAAGAAGCGGTTCATTCCTCTAAAATTGAGGGTACGCAGGCTTCCTTACAAGATGTTTTGCAGTTTGAAGGAGAGCAAGAAGTAGAAGATTACAAGAAAAGCGATATTTATGAGGTTATTAATTACCGTATTGCCCTAAAGGAAGGAAGAGAGCAAATGCAAAATATGCCGTTGACCTTAAACTTGATCCGTAGAATGCACGCAATATTAATGCGCAACGTTAGAGGAAGCAGTGCCGATCCAGGAAACTTTCGTCGCATTCAAAACTTTATCGGCACGCCTGGCTCCACTATAGACACTGCACGATTCGTACCACCAACTGTTCCAGTTATGAAAGAAGCATTGGGCAATTGGGAAAAGTATATGCACCACGAGGAGTTAGACATTAATGTGCAATTGGCTATTGTTCACGCACAATTTGAAATAATACATCCATTTTTGGATGGAAACGGCCGCATGGGTAGAATACTAATTCCTCTATTTTTATATCACAAAAAAATCATTCACGAACCCGTTTTTTACCTCAGTGATTATTTAGAAAACCATAGGTCGGAATATTATGATGCATTAAAAAACATAACAGATAGTGGTAGCTGGACAAACTGGATTCGATTTTTTCTTCAAGCAATTATTGTTCAAGCTGAGAAAAACATCCTTAAAACAAAAGCGATTATCCAACTCTACGAAGAGGTTAAGAAAGAGATTACAGAAAGCACTCGTAGTCAATATGCAATACATTGCTTAGACACTATCTTTATTCAACCTATATTTTCCTCTAATTATTTTTCAAAACACTCAGGAATACCCAAATCGAGTGCCACCAGACTTTTAGATATATTAGTAAAAGAAAGCATACTAGATATTGCAGAAGCTGGATCAGGCAGAAGACCAACTATTTATGCTTTTAAGAAATTACTAACCATTGTAAATGAGTAGCAGAATAGCTTTTGTGAACCATAGATAAGCCACAAAGTATTTTGCAACTCATAATTAAAGAAATGTAAGTTGCAAAATTATAAAACTCTAGATGACAGACTCTTCAATAATTTCAAAAATATGGAACCTCGCCAATGTACTACGCGATGATGGCGTAGGCTATGGCGATTACCTAGAACAAATAACCTATTTGCTATTCTTAAAAATGGCAGATGAATTAAATAAACCACCTTACAACAAAGGCTTGGTTTTCCCGAAACTCAAAGACGTAGACGGAAAAGAAATTCAAGACGGAGAAACCGCTGATTGGGAAACACTTTCAGGGAAAAGAGGTGCCGAATTGGAATCTTTTTACAGCCAGCTACTTAGAACTCTCAGCACAGAAAAAGGAACTCTAGGACAGATTTTCACAAAAAGTCAAAACAAAATCCAAGATCCTGCCAAGCTGCTAAAAGTGATTAATTTAATCGATCAAGAAGATTGGTCGATGATGGGTGCCGATATAAAAGGAAAAATCTATGAAGGCTTACTAGAAAAGAATGCAGAGGACACCAAAAGTGGCGCCGGACAATATTTTACACCTAGAGCCTTAATAAAAACAATGGTAGCTTGTGTGCAACCCAAACCTATGAAGACCATAGTAGATCCAGCGTGTGGAACAGGCGGCTTCTTTTTGGCTGCTTATGACTGGATTGTAGACAACAACCAGTTAGACCGAGAAGAAAAAGAATTCTTAAAGAACAAAACCTTTCACGGTAACGAGATTGTGGCCAATACCCGAAGAATGTGCTTGATGAATATGTACTTGCACAATATTGGGGAGATAGACGGAAAATCCTTTATAAGTCCAAATGAAGCTTTGATCTCAGATGACGGAAAAAGATATGACTACGTTCTAGCAAATCCCCCTTTTGGCAAGAAAAGCAGCATGACTTTTACCAACGAACAAGGAGAGATTGTAAGAGAAGATTTAAGCTATAACCGGCAGGATTTCTGGGAATCCACCTCCAACAAGCAATTAAACTTCCTGCAGCATATAAAAACCCAACTCAAAATTAATGGAGAAGCAGCAGTCGTCCTTCCAGATAACGTACTGTTTGAAGGTGGCGCTGGCGAAGAGGTGAGAAAACAATTACTAAAAACTACCGAGCTTCATACCATTCTGCGTTTGCCCACAGGAATATTTTATGCTCAAGGCGTAAAAGCAAACGTTCTGTTTTTTAGTAACAAGCCTGCAAGCAAAGATCCATGGACGAATGATATCTGGTTTTACGACTATAGAACGAACGTACACCACACGCCAAAGAGAAGTCCGATGCGCTCCGAGCATTTAGCAGAGTTTGTGGAGCTATATAACGGACAAAACATTTATAAGCGCGAAGAAACCTGGAGCGAAGAAAACAACGACGGTAGATGGCGTAAATACACCTACGATGAAATCATTGCTAGAGACAAAACAAGCCTAGACATTTTCTGGCTTAGAGATAAAAGTCTAACCGATTTGGACAATCTCCCCGATCCAGAAATTTTAGCTGCAGAAATCATCGAGAATATTGAAGCTGGATTGCATAGCTTTAGAGAAATAATGGAGGTGATTGATACAGAGGAGAAGCATTAAGATACCGCTCCTACGGAGCTGTTAATATATCGCGCCAATATTATTCTAATAGATATCTCCTCTACGAGACTATTGTTCTAAATGAATATAAGCCACATAGTGAAAGAATTTTATTAACTTTAAATCTAGAAATGTGTAATAACTATAGAGTGGCGAAATAGTATTATAATGGCATACACATACAATTATACTTTCATGTTGTTTTTGCGGTAAGAAGAAGGCAAAACCATATCTCACCTAAATGGAAGGAGGGTTGTACAAGTACATTTCGGGGGTAATAACCAATAAAGGCCAGAAGCTAATGATCATCAATGGTATACCTAATCACACTCACCTCTTAATAGGCACGAAGCCAAATTGTAACTTATCAGACCTTGTTAGAGATATTAAAGCAAACTCCTCTAAATGGATAAATGCAAAACGATTTATTAACGGAAAGTTTATGTGGCAAAAAGGATTCGGCGCATTTACCGTAAGCCAATCAGGCGTAAAAAATGTGATTAGATATATTAAAAATCAAGAAGCACACACGCTAAAAAATCATTTAGAGAGGAGTACATAGAGTTTCTAAACGATTATGAAATTGATTTTAAATCCGAGTATATCTTTACAGATGATTAATGCATGAGTCGCTCCTACGGAGCTCGCTCTCTTACATGCAGATGTTATAATAATACATCGCTCCTACGAGGCTCTTGAAATAAACATTATTCTTATTCTAAAGGCGTGTCGCTTATACGAGGCTATCGATCTAAATAGCTAAAGCCACAGCCTGACCTTACAGATAATGGATGCATGAACATACCGCTCCTACGGAGCTACTTCTACTACATACCGATGCTATTATAATAGTACATCGCCTCTAAGAGGATAAATACAAATAGGTATAGCCACAAAGTGGCGGAATATTATTAACTCAAAAGCTCAAAATAAACAAAGCCACAGCGTGGCGGGATATTATACACCAAACCACCTACTTCAACTTCTCCAAATACGGTGCTAGCCACTGCTGCACGTACTTCCCTATAACATCGAATTCTAAATTCACCACTGTCCCAACTTTATAATCTTGAAACACGGTGTGTTCGTAAGTGTAAGGAATAATGGCTACGGAGAATTCTCCTTCTTTGGAGTTTACTACGGTTAAGCTTACACCATCTACGGTGATAGAACCTTTTTCTACGGTTTGATGGCCGAGTTTGGTGTCGTAAGTGAAGGTGAACACCCAACTACCATCGGCTTCTTCGATATTTGTGCACACTGCAGTTTGGTCTACGTGTCCTTGTACCATGTGGCCGTCTAAGCGATCGCCGAATTTCATGGCGCGCTCTAAATTCACAGAGCTACCAACTTTCAAGTGGCCTAAACTTGATTTTTGTAAAGTCTCGTCTATTGCGGTAACGACATAATCTGTGTCGGTTTTTGCCACTACGGTAAGGCAAACGCCGTTGTGCGAGACGCTTTGGTCTACTTGCAATTCTGGTGCTAGAGGACTAGCCACAGTAAAATGCTTGTTAGCTTTTTCCTCTTTTATCTCAGTTACTTTTCCAATCGTTTCTATAATCCCTGTAAACATGCGATCTAATTAATTATATTTGCGGTACAAATTTAATCATTAATATAATACTAACATAGGTATGAGCAAGGATGCAAAG
>DATGMW010000105.1:0-2087 GCA_035307105.1 Flavobacteriaceae bacterium | reverse complement strand
GGAATAATGAAAATAGACCAAGAACAGGTGCAGTTAATGAAGCGTAGAGGGGGAGTAGGACACGATTTATCGCACATCCGTCCAAAGAGCTCACCAGTTAAAAACTCAGCTTTAACCTCTACTGGAATTGTACCTTTTATGGAGAGATATTCGAACTCTACCCGTGAGGTTGCACAAGATGGTCGTCGCGGTGCTTTAATGTTATCCGTGTCTATAAATCATCCAGATGCAGAAGACTTTATAGATGCTAAAATGGAGCAGGGAAAAGTTACAGGAGCCAACGTTTCGGTGAGAATTGACGATGGTTTTATGAAGGCGGTAAAAAATAAGACAAAATACAACCAGTCTTATCCTATTTTTAGCGATAATCCACAGTATAGTAAAGAGATAGAAGCAGAGAAGCTTTGGAGCAAAATTGTTCATAATGCATGGAAATCTGCAGAGCCAGGAATTTTATTTTGGGACACTATTATCCGTGAGTCGTTACCCGATTGTTATGCCGACCTTGGTTACAAAACAATTTCTACGAACCCATGTGGTGAAATTCCACTTTGTCCGTACGATTCTTGTAGACTATTAGCTATAAACTTATTCTCGTATGTAAACAGTCCGTTTGAGGAGGATGCTAGTTTCGACTTTGAATTATTTAAAGAGCACGTAGCGATATCACAACGAATCATGGATAATATTATCGATTTAGAACTAGAGAAAATCGATGCCATCCTTGCTAAGATAGAAGCAGATCCAGAGTGTGATGAGGTAAAACGAGTAGAGTACAGATTGTGGAAGAACATTCAACATAAAGCAGAAGAAGGACGTAGAACAGGAATTGGGATTACTGCAGAAGGAGATATGTTAGCCGCTTTAGGATTGAAATACGGAACAGAGGAGGCAAATGCGTTCTCTGAAGAAGTTCATAAAAGAATTGCACTTGCTGCATACCGCGCATCGGTAGAAACAGCAAAAGAGCGAGGCGCATTCGCAATTTTTGATGCAGAAAGAGAAAAAGACAATCCGTTTATGCTACGCCTTAAAGATGCCGATGAGCAACTTTATAAGGATATGGTGAAATACGGAAGACGTAATATAGCTTTACTAACCATTGCTCCAACAGGAACTACGAGCCTGATGACGCAAACTACCTCTGGAATAGAGCCAGTATTTATGCCGGTTTACAAACGAAGACGCAAAGTAAATCCAAATGATAAAGACATACGAGTTGATTTTGTTGATGAGGTTGGCGATTCATGGACAGAACACATAGTATTTCACCACCGTTTTAAACAATGGATGGAGGTAAAAGGCTACGATACAACTAAGAACTACTCTCAGGCGGAAATAAATGAGCTAATAGAAAAGTCACCATATTATGGTGCTACTTCCAACGATGTAGATTGGTTGAGTAAGGTACGTATGCAAGGAGCGGTTCAGAAATGGGTAGACCACTCGATAAGTGTAACTATAAACTTGCCAAATGATGCAACAGAAGACTTGGTAGGAAAATTATACCTAGAGGCATGGGAAGCTGGATGTAAAGGAGTAACCGTTTATAGAGATGGTTCTAGATCGGGAGTTTTAATCAGCAATGAAGAGAAGTCTGAAGAAGAAACGCTTATAGCTTTTCCTACCAAAAGACCCGATATTTTAAATGCGGACGTGGTGCGTTTCCAAAATAATAGAGAACGATGGATAGCGGTAATTGGTCTTATAGACGATAAGCCTTATGAGATATTTACAGGTCTTGTAGATGACGAAGACGGCTTGGTGCTACCAAGATGGGTAGAAAAAGGACTGGTGATCAAAAGCAGAAATAAGAACGGAAGTTCTCGTTACGATTTTGAATACGAAAACAAGCGTGGCTATAAAACACGTATTGAAGGATTGTCGCACAAATTTGATCCAGAATATTGGAACTATGCAAAATTGATTTCGAGCACTTTACGCCATGGAATGCCAATTGAAAAAGTAGTAGAACTAATCAACAGTTTGCAATTGGATAGCGAATCTATTAATACTTGGAAAAATGGTGTCGCAAGAGCGCTTAAACGCTATATTGAAGATGGTACCCAAGCAGCAAAAGAAAAGTG
>DATGMW010000104.1:0-2296 GCA_035307105.1 Flavobacteriaceae bacterium | reverse complement strand
GGTGCTTTTACACTTATGCCTAGGGTTAGCAATCGATACAATACAGATGATTACCGCTATTTTAAGCATAATTTGGATGTAGCGCGTTCCGTACATTATACGAATGCCTTGATGCTCGAGCTAAACGGAAGTCTTTCTACTTCTATAGGAGAGTTTGGAATTGGGTGGGAGTCCCGCTTGTCTCGAATTAATAGCTCCAATATTGGAAAGCACGAAAGAGATAACCATGGCGTTTATGCAGAATATAAAGGTAAATACTGGGGGAATTTAATAGCCAACCTAGGTACTTATATCAACTACAACACAGATTACGGCTGGCAGATTTATCCTGGGCTAGATATAGCTTATTTGATCAGTGACGATTGGAAAGCTTCGGCTAGTGTAGGTTCGTCGCAGCGCATTCCGTCTTTCACAGATTTATATTTAGATCAAGCCCCAGGGAATGTGGGAAATCCAAACGTACAGCCAGAAGATGCTTTGCAGTATGAAGCGGGTGTAGATTATACCTCAGGAGGAGTTACTGCAAAAGTGGGATACTTCTATAGAGATATCTCTCAGTTTATCGATTGGGTACGCGAAAGCGAGGATCAACCTTACTCGCCTTACAATTTAGAAAGCAATAAAACACATGGAATCTACGGTCGACTCGGACAACAGTTTAGACTTACTAATGGCCATCAACTAGGATACCGAATGAGCTATAACTATTTGAAACCAAAATTAGTGACAGGAAATGAGAACCAGTCTAAGTATGTTCTAGAAAGTTTAAAACACCAATTTATTGTAGGAGTGAACTATGCCTATCGTGACTTCTCTATTCATTTAGAAAACCGTTATATAAAAAGGGAATTAAACTCTGGATACGATGTGCTAGATGCGCGAGTAAACTACCAACTAAATTCTTTCTTGCTTTATGCGGATGTTTCAAATATCCTCGATAGTCAGTATAGAGAGGCTGGCGCAGTTCCTATGCCACCAAGATGGTTTAACCTGGGCGTGAAATACCAGTGGAACCAAAAGTAAGCGTGTGCTACGAATAAAAAATAATAACTAAATAGGTTTAAATAGAATGATAGAAGCATCAATAACTCCTAGAACTAAAAAAGAGATAGTAGAGATATATAACCAGCCTTTAATGGATTTGGTTTATCAAGCTGCAAGTGTACACAGAGAATATCATGATCCAAATACCGTACAAGTCTCTACGCTTATCTCAATAAAGACAGGTGGATGTCCAGAAGACTGTTCTTACTGTCCACAAGCCGCTCGTTATCATACCGATATTGAAGGAAATGGCTTGATGGAGGTTAGCCAAGTTAAGGCACAAGCATTACGTGCTAAAGCTAGTGGTAGTTCTAGAGTTTGTATGGGAGCAGCTTGGCGTAATGTTAAGGATGGTTCGGAGTTTGAATCCGTGTTGGAGATGGTGCGCACTATTAATAAGTTAGATATGGAGGTATGTTGCACTTTGGGAATGCTTACCGAAAATCAAGCCAAACGTTTGGCAGAAGCAGGATTGTATGCTTATAACCATAACTTGGATTCTTCGGAGGAGTATTATAAAGAAGTTATTTCTACACGTGCTTATCAAGATCGATTAGATACGATTGAGAATGTAAATAAAACCAACATTACCGTTTGCAGTGGTGGAATTATTGGGATGGGTGAAAGTATAGAGGACAGGGCGGAGATGTTGAGAGCTTTATCATTGATTCAACCTGCGTCGGTACCTATAAACTCCTTAGTACCAGTAGAGGGCACGCCTTTAGCAGATCAAGAACCTGTATCGATTTGGGATATGGTTAGAATGGTGAGTACTACTCGAATCGTTCTTCCTAAAACGCAAGTGCGTCTTTCGGCTGGGAGAACAAACCTAAGTAGGGAAGGGCAGGCATTGTGTTTCATTGCAGGAGCGAATTCTATTTTTGCAGGAGACAAACTATTGACTACTCCCAATCCAGATGTAAATGAGGATATGGAGACGTTTAAAGCATTGGGATTAAAACCTCAAAAACCATTTGAAAAACATAAGCAACCTGTAAGTGTAGAAGCCAAAGATTCCAAATATAAATCCTTAGGGGAAAAGCCCAAGTGGTCTCGTCCTAATTTAAAGAGAAACTTAAAGTAAGGAGAGCGGAGTTTTAAAAAAGCTTAACAGTCCTAGTTGTCAAGACAACATTTTTTGTTCGGATTATTGTCTAATTTCGTGCTCACAAAAGAAACACTATGAGTAAGCAAAGTACGGCAGAAAAAGTCCAAGATGGTTTTCCATGGTTGCTCATGTTGTTGATGTCGT
>DATGMW010000103.1:0-4127 GCA_035307105.1 Flavobacteriaceae bacterium | reverse complement strand
TGCGCAAGAAACCCCAAAACAAGAATTCGCCATAGATTGGCACTCCAAATCCAATTCTCTCGAGATCAATCCACAACACGTAAGTTTGGATATCGAAGTGGATTTTGATAACCAACAAATTGTTGGAAGCTCCAAATGGTTTCTAAAGCCAGAGGAAGGTACAGAGAAAGCTATTTTCGATACGTATCAACTACAAATCGACAGTATTCTTTACGCAGACGGTAGTAAAGCACCATTCAAAATCGGTTCGCACGACGAAATCCTCGGTGCAGCATTGGAAGTAGATTTGCAAGAAGATACCGAAGAGCTTACTATCTACTATAAAACAGGAGAAGATGCCACTGCATTGCTTTGGTTAACTCCGGAGCAGACTTTTGGGAAAGAAGCACCTTACCTATTTACGCAAGGAGAATCTATCTACACCAGAACTTGGATTCCAAGTCCAGACGGTCCTGGATATCGCTTTTCATACGATGCCAAAGTAAAAGTTCCAGAAGGATTATTGGCCTTAATGAGTGCCGAAAATCCGCAAAAGAAAAATGCAGATGGCGTTTATACGTTTAAAATGGACGAGAAAATCCCTGCGTACTTAATTGCATTGGCCGTAGGAGATATCGCTTTTAAAGCGGTAGATGAAAGAACAGGAGTTTATGCCGAACCATCGATTTTGGACAAAGCATATAATGAATTAGATGGCATTGGCCAAATGGTACATACTGCAGAAGAAATGTATGGTGATTATCGTTGGGGACGCTTCGATGTACTCATTCTCCCATCTGGATTTCCGATGGGTGGCATGGAAAACCCGCGTTTAACCTTTGCTACGCCAACTATTTTAGCAGGAGATAAATCTTTATTAAACCTTATCGCCCACGAATTGGCACATAGCTGGAGCGGAAACTTGGTAACAGGTGCTACTTGGGACGACTTTTGGCTGAACGAAGGCTTTACAGCATATATCGAAAGAAGAATTACCGAAGCAGAGCACGGTGCAGAATATACTGCTATGCTTTGGGACTTAGCAGAGAGAAAAGTAGACGATACGGTAGAAAAAATAGGAGAAAACAGCAAGGATACTTGGTTGAAAATGGATTTAAAAGACCGTGATCCAGACTTGGTATTTACCAGAATCGCTTACGACAAAGCTTCGGCGTTGCTTTTGTTGATAGAGCAAACCGTAGGTCGAGAAACTTGGGATAACTTTTTACGTAAGTATTTTGATGAGCATGCTTTTGAATCCATGGATTCCGAAAGATTTATTGAATACTTGAACGTAAATCTATTGGATGAAAATGAAGAGTGGAAAAAAACCATCGACATTGATGCGTGGGTTTACGGACCAGCAAAACCAGCAAATTATCCGACAGTAAAAAATACTAGATTCGAGAAGGTAGATCAGCAAGTGTCTGCATTTAAAGAGGGTGCTTCTGCTTCCGCATTAGAAACTAAAAACTGGAGTACCCATGAGTGGCTACACTTTATGGCCGAGCTACCAGAAGAAGTAAGCCTAGAGCAAATGCAGGATTTCGATAAAGTGTATGATTTTACCAACACCGAAAACAGTGAGATTGCAAGCGCTTGGTTTATTCAATCTATTAAATCAGAATACAAAACGGCCTATCCGAAACTAGAAGAATTTTTATACGAAGTGGGGAGAGGAAAATTCCTATATCCGTTATACGAAGAATTGGCGAGAACCGAAGATGGCAAGAAAATGGGACAAGAAATATACGAAGAAGCTCGACCAAATTACCACCCGATAGCACAAAGAAATATCGATGCTATTTTGAATTAAATAAAAGAGAATGCTTGTCTAATAACTAGCACAGAGGAATATAAAAACAATTCAACAGTCTGCTTATCGGATGGTTGGGTTGTTTTTTGGATTAATAAAGAAATCCGAAAAGCCATATTGCTTTTATAATAAAGCAATGTCGTATAGTGCTTTTTCAAAAAAGCACTTTTGCAAACATTCGTTATTCTATAAACCTACATATAAATTATAACCTCGATGAATTTATCCTCGATGTTCCCCCGGACCAAATCCAAACTCTCGGAATTATCCGTATTTTTATACCACAACAAATAAAAACACCTACCATGTTTAAAGCACGTTACTACTTAGCCCTACTTTTATTTCCGATTTTACTATTCTCTTGCAATGAAAAACCAAGCAAAACAGAGGATATGAAAGATAGCACTGCTCAAGTCGACACTAACTCTTCTAAGCAACCATTTGCTATCGTCATCCATGGCGGTGCAGGTGCGATGAAACGAGAGATGCTATCCGACAGTTTGGAAAAAGCTTATAGACACACTTTAGAGCAAGCGGTAAAAGCAGGACACGAAATCTTAGAAAATGGCGGAAATGCTATAGATGCCGTAACAAGGTCCATCAATATTTTGGAAGACTCACCACTATTCAATGCAGGAAAAGGAGCGGTTCTTACCCATGATGGAACCGCAGAATTAGATGCTTCTATCATGCTAGGAAACAATCGCGATGCGGGAGCAGTAGCTGGAGTTACCAATGTCAAAAATCCAATTCTACTTGCCAAAGCCGTAATGGAAAACTCTCCACACGTAATGCTTTCGGGTAAAGGTGCGGAGGAATTCGCGGGTGAAAATAATATTGAATTGGTAGATCCTTCTTATTTCTTAACGGAGAGAAGAAAAAAAGCACTGGATAAAGTATTGCAGAAGGAAGTAACTCCAAATAATAGTTCGGCATCTGTAGATTTTGATTTAAACGATTATAAATTTGGCACGGTAGGTTGTGTTGCTTTAGATAAACATGGAAATATTGTAGCAGGCACCTCAACTGGAGGAATGACCAACAAGCGTTGGGGTCGTATAGGCGATGCACCGATTATTGGAGCTGGAACCTATGCAGATAACGAAACTTGTGGTGTGTCGGCAACAGGTTGGGGCGAGTTTTTCATAAGAGGCGTAGTGGCATACGACATCGCTGCTAGAATGAAGTATGCCAAGGAAAGCTTGGCGGACGCAGCAAAACAAGTAATACAAACCGAGATTCCAGATATGGGAGGAGATGGAGGGATTATTGCAATTGATAAAGACGGAAATATCGTTATGGAGTTCAATACTTCGGGAATGTTTAGAGCCAGTATCAACAAGAATGGAGAAACCCAGGTATCTATCTATGAAGACTAATCGTAATGTAAATTCTCTTTCAGTTTAATTTTAAATCCCAAATAGCAGAAGCTTATACTAAACAGCAATTTTAGTGTAAGCTTCTTATTTTATTATAGTATTTCCTCTTCCATTTCACAAGTTTCTTTGAAGAACTCTAATGCTTACAATCCTCACTCTCCTTTTACTCTAGGAATATCAAGCCTAAAAAAATAAAAAGTAAGTTTAAAAGAGTAATTAATTACCAAATTGTTTAGGAGTCCTAACATTAGATATTACCCTTTCCGCTTCCGATTCTTCTATATGCTATTATAAAGAGTACATTACTGTTTACAAACTAAAACACAGAATTATTAACATAAAATTAACCGGAATTTTAGTTCGGAACAAAACGAACTAACGTATATTTGCCCCTTGTAAAAAATAAACAACTATTCATTCTATGTTATGGTCGAGTATTCTGTCGAAAAGAAAGAAGCTGTTGAATCTATAGGGATGCATATTGAGCGACGTTCGCAAATAGCACCGCTTGCAGCTCGGATTCAGGCTTTGATGATATTGAGTTCGGACAAAGGGAAATCTTTTGATGAGATTGTAGCTTTTACACAAGCTAGTAAAAGCTCTGTTTCTTCCAACTTAAATTTACTGTTACAAATGAAAAGTACGGAGTACTTTACTATCCCAGGAGATAGGAAGCGTTACTTCCGCTCTAGTAAGGATTACTTATTTCTGCGACTAGAGAAGTATTTGGAAATGGTGAATGAGGAGATTAACATCACCAATCAAATTAATGATTTTAATAAAAAGCACAACAATTTATGTTTTACAGAAGAAGATTCCTTTGGATTTCTTTTTAAAGAATTTTTAGAGAATCAAAAAAGTGTCATTCAAAACACGCTCGAAAAAATGGAGCACAACTTACGAACTAACAAATAAACTATAAAACCCTACTTATATAATTACTACCATGAGAA
>DATGMW010000102.1:0-14673 GCA_035307105.1 Flavobacteriaceae bacterium | reverse complement strand
TAGAGGTCAGTATTTAAATGCTTATCTTTAATGCGAGTAAACATAACGAATTATGGACATATTTAAAGGTCAAAATATCCTAGAGTTCTCTGATCGGTTCAAAACAGATCTTGACTGCAAGGAATATCTAGCTGGATTGAAGGACAAGAACGGTTATAAATGCTTGAAGTGCAACCATGTTGCCTGCCAGGTCAAGAGTGATTTCGCTCGACAGTGCAATATCTGTGGGTACAGGGAGTCAGCCACCGCCAACACATTATTTCACAAGGTGAAGTTTGGCATCAGGAAGGCATTCTTTATTTGCTTCGAAATGGCAACTACCACCAAGAGCTTGTCCGCAAGTTACATGGGTGTCCGTTACGGTGTCACCGAGAAGACCGCACGCCTTTTCATGCATAAGATACGGGAGGCGATGGCCTCAAGTGGCAACCACCCAATGGACGGCAACGTTCATGTGGATGAGTTTGTTCTTGGGGGCTATGAAGAGGGCAAGGTCGGACGCAGCTATGATTCAAAGAAAAAGAAGGCCGTGACTGCTGTGCAGCTTACTGACAAGGGAAAGGTAAGGCGTGTCTATTCCCTGAGCATACAGGACTTTTCGGCGAAATCCCTACAAAATATCTTTGTTCAGCACATCAGCCAAGAAGCACATGTCACCACGGACAACTGGAGAGGCTACCGTCCAATTGCCAAGGACTATAACATTATCCAGATCGATAGCAACAAAGGTCTCAACTTCAAAGCACTACATACCATAATCCACCAAATAAAATCATGGATAAGGACGACATATTCTTGGGTAAGTGAATTTAATATCAACAGGTATTTCAACGAGTTCTGTTTCAGGATAAACCGTTCACAAAGCAAGGCCACGATATTCAACAATCTAATAACCAAAATGGTCAATGCCGATAAAATTTACCAAACAGAACTTATAAGTAGGTAGCTACTGACCTCTATAAACTTGAATTATGCTTAATATTATTGGTTTATATGATTTAGATAGGTGTCTCGACGCTGAAGTTGTTTTAATTCGCTGCCTTAAAAAACAAAAAAGCACATAATCTCCGTATGGATCTTATGTGCTTTTGTTGTCGGGGTGGCAAGATTCGAACTTGCGACCTCCTGGTCCCAAACCAGGCGCGATGACCGGGCTACGCTACACCCCGAAACTATTTTGAAATTTTAATATTGTATCTTCTCTAAAAAAACAAAGTAACTATATTATTTACACTCTATAGTTACTTTGTCGGGGTGGCAAGATTCGAACTTGCGACCTCCTGGTCCCAAACCAGGCGCGATGACCGGGCTACGCTACACCCCGAGAAAATTACACTGCGGAGAGACAGGGACTCGAACCCTGGCAACAGTTTCCCGTTGACAGATTAGCAATCTGCTCCATTACCACTCTGGCACCTCTCCAATATTAATTATAAAAAGAACTTTTTACTGCTAATTGGTCTAACTAAAAAAACTTCTTTCGTTTCCAATTGGTTGCAAATATAGAAGGCTTTTTTCAATCTAGCAAACTAATCTCAACAATTATTATATTCCTCCAGTGCCTATATACCCTACCAAACAGACAATCACACACTTGCATGCGAAAACTATTTTAATAATTTTTTATTATTCTGGATACTCCACCCTCAAGTGGTACATATTATTCAGTTTTAGCTTTAAAACTTTTTTAATGTCGCGTATCTCACGGAGGGTGATATCGGCATTTACAAATTGATCGTTTTTTAATTGCGTATCGATAATTCGCTCTACAAAGTCATTTAATTTGGTGGCGGTTGGATCTTTTAAGCTTTTACTCGCAGCCTCGACTGCATCGCACATCATTAAAATAGCGGTTTCTTTAGAGAATGGCTTTGGCCCAGGATACTGAAAGTCTTCTTTTTCTGCCGAACCTGTTTCCGCTTCTTGTTGTTTGTAAAAATAGTACACCAAGCTATCGCCATGATGGGTACGGATAAAATCGATGATGCGATCTGGAATATTATTTTTACGTGCAATTTCAATTCCATCTAGCACGTGGGAAATTATAATTTTGGCGCTTTGTTTGGGTGCTAAATCTGCATGTGGATTCATATTATTCACCTGGTTCTCGGTGAAAAACGATGGGTTTTTCATTTTTCCTAGGTCGTGATACAATGCTCCTACCCGAACTAACATAACATTGGCCCCTATTTCGCTGGCTGCAGCTTCGGCTAAGTTTGCCACATTTAAAGAATGATGGAAGGTTCCTGGTGCTTGTATAGACAGTTCCTTGAGCAACTTGCTATTGGTATCGCTTAACTCTAGCAAAGAAACATCCGATACCAATCCAAAAGTCTTTTCGTATCCATAGATTAATGGATGGGCAAACAAAGTAACCATTCCATTGAGGAAGAAATAACCGAAGTATTCCCACTCTATGCCTTCTAAACTTCCTTCTTGTATGATAGAGAACGCTAGATATCCAATGATATAAACTAAAGTAATCTGACCTACAGAAATGAATAAGTTAGCTCGTTTATATAACTCCTCTACACTTAATATGGTAACTACTCCTGCAATAATATGTAGAAATAAGTACATAAAGCTATCGGGAACTATAAAACCCAAAAGCAATAAGGTAAGTACATGTACAAAGAAGCCTAAACGCGCATCGAAGAAAGATTTTAATATCAAAGGCAAAATACAGAGAGGGACTACATAGACATAGTTCGCATTGATTTTCACTACAATAGTGGTTAGAAACACCATCAAGATGATATTAAAAAAGATAAAAGTTACTTTCGTGTTGTTGGTATAAATATCATTTCGGAATTTCTTAAGAAATAAGAAAAGCATAAGGAACACCAAAGAAACCAATAGAACGTAACCTATGCTAATCCATGTTTGATTGGATTCGCTCCATACTTGTGATTTGAATTGTGTCTCCAAGGAGGTTAAGGCACGTAATACATCGCCTTCTACCACCTCTCCTTTTGCTACGATTAGGCTTCCTTTCTCTATTACACCGATGTTTGGATTGATGGATTGTATTTGATTCTCTAAGGTGTTGTCGGTAAGCCGTTGGTCGAGCTCTATGTTTGGCATGAGACTTCTAACTAGAATCTTGCTTAGAAAAGTTCCAGAGTTATCCAGCTTCTCTTTTTCTAGGGTATCTTCCAGAAGACGTAAGGCATCTTCCATGGTGTATAAATCATCATAGGATAATTCTTGTAGTTCTTTTCCATCTCTTAAGTAAACACTTCTGTTGGAGGTGTAAGCGTAGTCTCTGTCTAATACGCCATGTTTATATACCTTATCTAAAATTTGAATCCCTAGGTTCTTCACTTGGTTTTTAGGAATATTGAACAAAGTATCTATATACGTGTCTTCAAATAATTTGGAGTAACTTGCTTTTACCTCTTTTCCTTTATCTCCCTTTTT
This sequence comes from Flavobacteriaceae bacterium, assembly GCA_035307105.1. Lineage (GTDB taxonomy): Bacteria > Bacteroidota > Bacteroidia > Flavobacteriales > Flavobacteriaceae > JAJYTI01. The sequence goes on along the minus strand of DATGMW010000102.1, from coordinate 11,253 downwards.
TTCAAAATAAGGAGGTGTTTGCGCCATAATTCGCGCTTTTTCACGATCTATTTCATCGGGGAGCTTTTTATTGGTATAGGTAAAAGGTGCGTACAAACTTTCATGCTGCCAGGGTTTTCCCTTTTGGAACTGGTATTTAAAATGTCCTCCTCTTGGCAATAAATACATCACTAAAAGTATAGAAGCTATAAATAGTATAGCCTTATATATCAGGGATTGTTTATCTAAAAGGGATTGGAGTAATTCTCGTATTTTCATAACCGCCATATTGTATAAATACTACATTTTGCAGTATAAATTAAATTCTATTATCACTGCTTGATTATAGCAATTCTATAGGACTGTGGGTAGCCAAAGATAAGAATTAAGGCTAAACGTACACTTCCTAGTGCAAATAAAGATTGATATTTCAGCTAAAAATATGTAAATTCGCAGAGAACGGATTTTAATGTTAAAGATATAAAATATAATGAGTAAAAAAGTTGTTATAGTTGCCGGGGCACGTACCCCTATCGGTAGCTTTATGGGAAGTTTATCCAGTGTTCACGTTGCAGATTTAGGTGCAATAGCAATTAAAGGCGCATTAGATAAAATAAAATTAGATGCAAACTTAGTGCAGGAAGTGTTTATGGGGAATGTAGTGCAAGCTGGCGTGGGCCAAGCTCCAGCACGTCAAGCTGCTATAAAAGCAGGCTTGAGCAATAAAGTTCCTGCCACTACCGTAAATAAAGTTTGTGCTTCTGGAATGAAAGCAGTAATGCTTGCAGCACAATCTATCGCGCTAGGCGATGCGGATATCGTAGTAGCCGGTGGGATGGAGAATATGAGTAGTATTCCTCACTACACGCACATGCGTAATGGAAAAAAGTTTGGTGGCGTAACCATGGAAGATGGCATGCAAAAAGATGGTTTGGTAGATGCGTATGGGAATGAAGCCATGGGTGTTTATGCAGACTTATGTGCTACGGAATATAAGATTAGTCGAGAAGACCAAGATGCTTTTGCAGTACAATCGTACGAGCGATCGGCAAAGGCTTGGAAGGAAGGGAGATTTAACAACGAAGTAGTTCCAGTAAGCGTTCCACAGCGCCGTGGAGAGCCTATAGTTGTTTCGGAAGACGAAGAGTTCACCAATGTTCGTATGGACAGAATACCTTCTCTTAGAGCGGCCTTTACCAAAGATGGTACGGCTACTGCCGCAAACTCCTCTACTATAAATGATGGAGCTGCTGCATTGGTTTTAATGAGCGAAGAAAAAGCAAAAGAACTAAACTTAAAGCCTCTTGCAACCATAACAGGATATGCAGATGCTGCTCATGAACCAGAGTGGTTTACTACAGCTCCAGCTAAAGCGCTTGATAAAGCATTTAAAAAAGCAGGGATTACGCAAGACAAAGTAGATTACTTTGAGCTTAACGAAGCGTTTTCTGTAGTTGGATTGGTAAACTGTCAAATTATGGACGTAGATCAAAGCAAAGTAAATGTAAATGGCGGTGCGGTATCATTAGGCCACCCATTGGGTTGTAGTGGCGCTAGAATTCTGGTTACCTTATTAAATGTATTGGAACAAAACGATGCAAAAATAGGTGCTGCAGGAATTTGTAATGGTGGCGGTGGAGCATCTGCACTGATATTACAGAGAGATTAAGTTTTTAAGAACAAGCATTTTTTAACAGTCAATGAAATACGGACTTTGCGATCTGAGTATTGCCCCTTTGCGTAATGAAGCATCTGATAGAAGTGAGCTAGAAACACAACTCCTCTATGGCGATTTATTTAAAGTATTAAAATCCCTTAAAAAGTGGAGCTATATCCGACTGGAGCGGGATGATTATGAAGGTTGGATAGATAATAAGCAATTTGTAGAATTGGAGGAGTCCGACTTTAAAAAGCTGCGAGAGACTCCAAAAGCGCTAGCCGACGATGTTTTAGACTATATTACATTAAAAGATGGTGAAGTACAACTGGTACTTATGGGGAGTAACGTAGGGGTATGTCCGTTTCTGAATCATTCCTTTCAAGGGAAAGTAAGGAAAGATATAACTCCTAGTTATTCTGGAATAATAACTACCGCAAATCTATATAGGAACACGCCGTACTTATGGGGTGGCAAAACCCATTTTGGGATTGATTGCAGTGGTTTTACCCAAATGGTTTATGCTATGAATGGAATAAACATCCCTAGAAATGCAAGAGACCAAGCCAATATAGGAGAAGCATTAAGCTTTATAGAAGAAGCAGAAGCTGGCGACTTGGCATTTTTCGATAACGAGGAAGGGCTTATAACACATGTAGGGATAATTTTGGAAGATAATTTTATTATCCACGCACACGGGAAAGTTCGTATAGATCGGCTAGACCAAACTGGAATTTTCAATTCCGAAATAAATAATCATACCCATAAATTGCGTGTAATTAGAAAGATACTAGTTTAAAATACACTTACTGAATTTCACCACGAGAGTGAGTCATTGGCCTATCCATATTGAATTAAGCTTTTCTATTCAACGCCAAATACGTGGCAACTAACCCCCAACTTCCAATCCGCAAAAGTAAACGTAGAAGAGTAAATAAAAAATCCGTTGCAGAACATTCTGCAACGGATTTTTTATTTACGTTTAAGCTACCTTTAGTTTTGAATTTCTTGCATTAGCTTGTCCGATTTCTCTTCCTCTCCTATTTGCGAGTAAACATTAGCAAGGGTACGTTTCACCTCGATATCTTCATCGTTTATTTGAAGTGCATTTTCTAAATAAGGAACAGCGGTTTTCATTAGCGCTTTACGTTCTTTTTGAAGTTCCTCATACTTTTTATTATCTGCTGGTGTCATGCCTAACTCATTCATCTTGCTAACAATATCTTCGTCAAAAGATAGAATTAGTACTGCTGCGTTTAAATTAGCTGCATAATGTGTAGGATCTGCTTTAATTGTTTGTTTATAGTACGATAAAGCCTCCTCTTGCTCGCCTAACTCCGCAGAACTAACCCCTAAATTAAATAATAATTCTGGATTATTTGGATCTAAAGAAACAATCTGCTTCATCAGTTTCTTGTACTCTTCTTTATTGCCTAACTGATAGGTAACATCTGCTTTTGCACGTAATAACACCGTGTTTTCTGGATCTGTTTTTAATGCATCATCCACCACTCCTATAGCTTTTTCATATTCTTCTTTCTGAATATAAATATAGGCCATATACTGAAGTATTTGTGGTGTAACATCTTCCGACACTTCTTCTGTAGGGTTGCTATATGCACCCGCTTTAATCATTATTTCACGCTGATTTTCATCTTGGAAAAGCACGTTATCTCCAGTCTCAACATCTTGAGCAAAATACTGAGTTTGCACTCCGGTGTATCCTTGATCAAGAAGCTTTCTATACCCATTTAGAGCCTTATCTAATTCTTTTCCATTATGATAATTACTTGCGGCGTAATATAAATATTGCTGATTATTAGCCTCGTCTAACTTATATACCTCCATAAGTTTATCTGCAGCACTTATATTTTTTGAAGCATTCTGATCTTCAATTGCACTAGCTACTAAATCTTCTACTATCTGACTAGTTAATTCGGCTATTTCAGAACTTGTTGTTGACTTAGCATTGAGGCTCCCAGCTTTCTTTAAATTGGAAACCGCTTCTTTCACCTTGTCTAAATTAGCAGGTGCCGAGCTATATAGTGCTTTACCTTTTAAGTAGTAAAACTCTGCTTTTAAATCCTCTTTCTCACCTTCTATTTGATTTTCAATAGTATTTAATTCACTTAGCGCCGCAGTAAAGTCTCCCGAATCTACTGCACGGCTAGCTTTACGAATTTCTCTTTTTTGTGCCACTGCAGCTAATGTCATTAAAGACAGGCCTATGGCTAAAACTGTTTTTTTCATAAGTCTTTATTCATTGGTTTTATTTGGTTCGTCTAAAAAATCCGTAGAAGTGTCCTCTGGCGAATCTATTCCGTCGATTTGTCCTTCCACATTCTCTTCGTCTTCTTCTACCACTACTTTAGCTACAGCAGCTATTGCGTCTCCTTCATTTACCCTTATTAAACGCACCCCTTGTGTAGCTCTTCCCATTACTCGGATGGAATCTATTTCCATGCGAATTGCAATTCCAGAGCGGTTGATGATCATTAGGTCGTCCTCATCGGTAACGCTTTTTATAGCTACTAACTTTCCGGTTTTATCGGTAATATTAATGGTTTTCACTCCCTTTCCACCTCGGTTAGTTACACGATAGTCTTCTAGTAGAGAGCGTTTTCCGTAACCATTCTCGGTAACTACCAAGATACTTTCGGTTTCAAAATCATTTATCGTTACCATTCCTACCACCTCATCGTTATCATCATCAAGTCTTATGCCACGAACGCCAGATGCGGTTCTTCCCATAGGTCTTGTTTTAGATTCCTCAAAGCGAATAGCCTTTCCAGAACGCACTCCTAACATTACATGACTGTCGCCAGTAGTTAATTTAGCTTCTAGTAATTCGTCGTCCTCTCTAACAGTAATAGCAATAATTCCATTGGTTCTTGGTCTAGAGTATTGTTCTAAAGAAGTTTTCTTAACCTGGCCTTTTTTAGTAGCCATGATTATATAATGATTGTTTATGTACTCCTCATCTTTTAAATCTTCAGTTGCAATAAAAGCCATCACCTTATCGTCTGGTTCTATATTCACAAGATTTTGGATGGCTCTACCTCTAGAAGTACGAGATCCCTCTGGAATTTCGTACACACGCAACCAGTAGCATTTTCCTTTCTGTGTAAAGAAGAGCATGTACTGGTGGTTGGTACCTACAAATAAATCTTCAAGAAAATCTTCGGTACGAGTAGAACTAGCTTTTTGTCCTATCCCTCCCCTATTTTGTGTTCGGTATTCCGATAAGGAAGTACGCTTGATGTACCCTGCATGAGATATGGTAATAACCACTTGTTCGTCTGGAATCAAGTCGGTAATATCCACATCGCCACCTGCAAAGTTGATTTCGGATCTACGATCGTCGCCATACTTTTCTTGCATATCGCGCAACTCCTCCTCTATAATTTCCATCCTACGCTCTTGTCTAGCAAGGATATCTTTATAGTCGGTAATGGTTTCTAGCAATTCGTTGTATTCTGTACGCAGTTTGTCTTGCTCTAATCCTGTAAGTTGACGTAGACGCATTTCTACAATGGCGCGTGCTTGTAAATCGCTTAACTCAAAGCGTTCCATCAATCTCTCTCGTGCCTGCTCGGTATTGGATGAGCCACGTATAATAGCTATTACTTCGTCTATATTGTCCGAAGCAATAATCAGTCCTTCTAATATATGCGCACGCTCTTCTGCTTTTCGCAACAGATATTGCGTACGTCGGACTACCACTTCGTGACGGTGCTCCACAAAATGAACAATCATGTCCTTAAGATTTAATTGTTCTGGACGACCGTTTACTAGGGCAATATTGTTTACACTAAAGCTAGATTGTAAAGCGGTAAACTTATATAAGGTATTAAGAACGATATTAGGAATCGCATCGCGTTTTAATACATATACAATACGCATTCCCTTTCTATCGGACTCATCCCGGATATTTGAGATTCCTTCGATTTTCTTTTCATTGACCAAATCGGCAGTTTTCTTAATCATATCTGCCTTATTCACTAAGTAAGGTATCTCAGTAACTACAATACACTCTCTACCATTTACTTCTTCAATAACCGCTTTTCCACGAATAACTACTCGGCCACGACCAGTTTTAAAAGCTTCTCTTACGCCTTCGTATCCGTAAATAATTCCACCTGTAGGGAAGTCTGGAGCTTTTATATGTTGTATAAGCTCGTCTATAGTAATATCGTGGTTGTGTATGTAAGCAATAATTCCATCTATTACTTCGGTAAGGTTATGTGGCGCCATATTGGTGGCCATTCCTACCGCAATTCCAGATGCTCCGTTTACTAATAAATTTGGTATTTTGGTTGGCAGAACCGTTGGCTCTTCCATGGTATCGTCAAAGTTCAGTTGATGATCTACCGTCTCCTTATCAATATCTGCAAGCATTTCCTCTGAAATCTTTTGCATCCTAGCTTCGGTATAACGCATTGCTGCGGGGCTATCGCCATCTACCGAGCCAAAGTTACCCTGTCCGTCTACCAACATGTAACGCAAGCTCCATTCCTGAGCCATACGCACCATGGTGTCATAAACCGAGCTATCACCGTGTGGGTGATACTTACCTAGAACCTCACCAACAATACGAGCAGACTTCTTGTGTGCCGCATTGGATCGGTTTCCTAATTCATGCATTCCAAAAAGCACCCTGCGATGCACGGGCTTCATTCCATCACGAACATCTGGCAGTGCACGTGACACAATGACCGACATAGAATAATCTATGTAGGACGATTTCATTTCATCTTCAATATGGATGGGGATTAATTTTTCTCCTTCAGTCATATATTAAAACCTTAATTAATAGTGTCAAAATAGTGAAGCAATATACATTATTTTCCTTGCATAACATGCAGAAAAGATGGTTTTATTAGTATTTCAAGAATATTTTCCGCCAGTAGGCTATTTGCTCATAACTCGCCCAAAGATTTCTGCATATATATTTTTATTTTCGAAAATATATTCGTCACTTTAAGTTTATGTGATAATGTTATAATTATTTAAGGTATACTTTTTGCCTTAAGTAAATTGAAATTAGTATTTTTAGACTAAAGAAGTATAGAGGAACAAACTATGAATGATAAATTTTCACCTAGAGTAAAAGACGTAATCGTATATAGCCAAGAAGAGGCATTGCGATTGGGTCATGATTATATAGGAACCGAACATCTTGTTTTGGGTATTATTAGAGAAGGAAATGGGAAGGCTATTACTATCCTACAAAACTTAGGCGTTGGTTTAGATACCCTTCGCAAGAAAGTAGAAGTACTACACCCTGCCAATCTAGCGGCTATTGATAAAATGGTTACCAACGAAAAGAAAAACCTTCGTTTGACCGTTCAAGCCGATCGTGCTTTAAAAACCACCCAATTGGAAGTGAAGCTATATCCGGGATCTACCATAAATACAGCGATGTTGCTATTGTGTATTTTACGAAACGACAACGACCCGACTATGAAACTCCTAGAAAATATGGGAGTGGACTATAATAAAGCCAAAGAGCAACTAAAACAAATGATTGGAGATAACGACGATTATGCAGAGGATTTTCCCAGAGCCGACGCTTTCTCTAAAGATGACGGAGACGATCAAAAAGGTCGGGATGAGTTTTTTGGACAAAGAAAAGGAGATAAAGGCATTAAAAAATCTAAAACACCTGTACTTGATAACTTTGGTAGAGACCTTACCGTTCTTGCTACAGAAGGAAAGCTTGATCCAGTGATTGGTCGGGAAGAAGAAATACAACGTGTTTCTCAGATTTTGAGTAGACGTAAGAAAAACAACCCATTGCTTATAGGAGAGCCAGGTGTAGGTAAATCTGCTATTGCAGAAGGTCTAGCCTTGCGTATTGTTCAGCGAAAGGTATCTCGAATATTATATGATAAGCGAGTGGTAACACTAGATCTTGCAAGTCTGGTTGCTGGCACAAAATATCGCGGACAGTTTGAAGAGCGAATGAAAGCGGTGATGAATGAATTGGAAAAAAATAAAGACATCATTCTTTTCATCGATGAGATTCATACTATTGTAGGAGCTGGTGGTGCAACAGGCTCACTGGATGCCGCCAACATGTTTAAGCCTGCTCTTGCAAGAGGAGAGCTTCAGTGTGTAGGTGCCACTACCCTAGATGAATATCGTCAGCATATAGAAAAAGACGGTGCCCTAGAAAGAAGATTCCAAACGGTATTAGTAGAACCTACCTCTATCGAGGAAACTATGTTAATACTCAATAACATTAAAGAAACTTACGAAGAGCACCATAACGTACAGTATACAGACGAGGCGATTAAAGCTTGTGTAATGCTAACTAACCGCTATATGTCCGACCGCTACTTACCAGATAAAGCAATCGATGCCTTGGACGAAGCGGGCTCTCGCGTACATATTACCAATATAAATGTACCTAAGAACATCCTAGATTTAGAGAAGCGCTTAGAGGAACTAGATAAAGAGAAAAATACAGCGGTTAAACAACAGAAATATGAAGAGGCTGCTGACTTGCGAGACAAAGAGAAAAAGCTAGAGCAAGAACTAGCGGTAGCGCAAGCAGAATGGGAAAAAGACTCCATGGAAAACAAAGAAACGGTAACCGAAGAAGATGTAGCCGAAGTGGTTTCTATGATGACCGGAGTACCCGTACAACGAATTGCACAAGCCGAAAGTAAAAAACTTGCTGCTTTGCCAGAGCGCGTTAAAAGTAAAGTAATCGGGCAAGATGAAGCGGTAGACAAGGTAGTAAAAGCAATACAGCGTAACCGAACAGGACTTAAGGATCCAAACAAACCAATTGGTTCTTTTATCTTCTTAGGACAAACGGGAGTTGGTAAAACCCAACTTGCAAAAATCCTAGCGCAAGACATCTTTGATTCAGATGATGCCTTAGTACGTATCGATATGAGCGAGTACATGGAGAAATTTGCAGTATCTAGATTGATAGGTGCCCCTCCAGGATATGTAGGTTACGAAGAAGGTGGACAACTTACCGAGAAAATTCGTAGAAAACCGTATGCGGTAATTCTATTCGACGAAATCGAGAAAGCACATCCAGATATCTTTAATACCCTACTACAAGTACTAGACGACGGACATATTACCGATGGTTTAGGAAGAAAAGTAGATTTTAGCAATACCATTATTATAATGACTTCCAATGTTGGAGCTAGAAAGCTTCAGGACTTTGGTCAAGGCGTTGGGTTTGGTACCGCTGCGCAAAAAAGTCAAGCCGATTCCCATGCAAAAGGAATTATTGAAAGTGCTTTGAAAAAAGCATTTGCTCCAGAGTTCCTAAACCGTATAGACGATGTGCTTGTGTTCAATTCACTGAAACGTGAACACATACATAAGATTATAGATATTGAATTAGAAAAGCTATACAAACGAATCGAAGATATTGGTTACACTCTAAGTCTAAGCGATGAAGCAAAAGACTTTATTGTAGATAAAGGATACGACAAGGAATATGGCGCTAGACCTTTAAACCGAGCGATTCAGAAATATATAGAGGATGCTTTGGCAGAAGAGATTATAAATGCCAATCTGCAAGAAGGAGACTCCATAGAAATGGCGTTGGATAAAGAAAATGATAAACTCAAAATAACGGTATTAAAACCGAAAGTATAAGTTTATTTAACACAATTAAAAAGCCGCTTGTTGGATTCAACAAGCGGCTTTTTAATGCTTTATATTTAAATGCTATCCAAAGAGGATAGTCTCATCTACCTGTATACTCTGCAGGTAATTAATGCTGTTTTCAATGTCGACTGCAAGAACTCGGTCCTCCTCTATCACTGGAACCTCTTCTCTATAAGTATCCACTATGCTTTGTAAGAATTCGCTTGTTTTTTCTTTGCGGAAACTTAAAGCTTGAGAAGCATTTAGCAATTCAATCGCCAATACGCGCTCTACATTTTCTACGATCTTAAAAGTTTGTGTTGCCGCATTTGCTCCCATACTTACGTGGTCTTCCTGTCCATTAGACGAGGTGATAGAATCTATAGAAGATGGTGCAGCTAACTGCTTATTTAAGCTTACAATACTAGCTGCAGTGTATTGAGGAATCATCAATCCACTATTCAATCCAGGGTTTTTCACTAAGAATGGTGGCAAACCTCTGTGACCGCCTACTAGTTTATAGGTGCGTCTTTCCGAGATGTTTCCTAATTCGGCAATAGCTATTCCTAAGTAGTCCAATGCCAAAGCCAATGGCTGCCCATGGAAATTACCACCAGATAAAATAAGATCGTCTTCAGGGAAAATATTTGGATTATCGGTTACCGAGTTTATTTCGGTTTTCACCGTACGCGTTACAAAATTTATAGTATCCTTGGTGGCACCATGAACCTGTGGAATACAACGGAAAGAATACGGATCTTGAACCGAATCTTTTTCCATCGTAGCCATGGGACTTTCTTCTAACCATTCCATTATTCGCTTTGCGGTTTTTATTTGCCCAGAATGTGGACGAACAATATGTAATAATGGATGGAACGGACTTAATCTACAGTTGAAAGCATCGGCTGATATAGCACTGATCAAATCCGATAAATAAGATAATCTATGCGATTTCTGTAGCAGATATACACTATAGGCACTCATAAACTGAGTACCGTTCAATAGCGCTAAGCCTTCTTTAGCTTCAAGAGTGATAGGCTCCCATCCTTTTTCTTTAAGAACACTAGCCGCATCGCGAATTTCTCCGTTATAATACACCTCTCCTTTTCCTAGTAACGGTAAGGACAAATGTGCTAATGGCGCTAAATCTCCAGACGCTCCAAGACTTCCTTGGGTATAGACTACTGGTAAAACATCTTCATTAAAAAAGTCTATCAAACGTTGCACTGTTGCTACCTGTGCCCCACTATATCCGTAACTCAAAGATTGCACTTTAAGCAAGAGCATTATTCTAATAATATCTTTTGGCACCTTATCTCCCGTCCCACAGGCATGAGACATTACTAGGTTTTCCTGTAGCTGCGAAAGATTCTCTCCAGAGATCTTCACATCACACAAAGAACCAAAACCAGTATTAATTCCGTAAATCGGTTCGGTAGAGGTTTTTAACTTCTCGTCCAAATACAATTTACATCTTTTCAATCCTGCCAAGGCCTCTTCAGATAGTTCCAATCGTCTCCCCTCTGTTATGATTAGAGCAATGTCTTTTATATTTAAAATAGCCTTACTTATATAATGCGTTGTATCCATAATTCCATGCTTCATTTAAAATTTGTACAAAAGTACCAAATTCTTCGCAAGCCAAAGCCTTTATTTTTTGAAGTAAATTATAAGTTGTATTTTCGTATGCTAAACACAAACTATTACCTATGAAAAAGTATGCCCTATTACTCCTTGTAGCACTACTTGCCTTTAGTTGCGCGCAAGATAAAAAACAAGACGAAAAACAAGACGCCATCTTATCTGGAAAGGTAGAAAACTTGGATACCGGCCTAATTACATTGGTTGGTACAGAATTCGAAAAGGATATTATTCTGGAAGAGGATGGTGCTTTTACTGCCAAGTTAGAACTGCCATACAACGGCTATTATAACGTTATCTTTGGGCGTGTTCCACTACCTATGTACCTAGAAAAAGGTAAGAACCTAAGCATTAAC
>DATGMW010000101.1:0-5481 GCA_035307105.1 Flavobacteriaceae bacterium | reverse complement strand
TTGTACGCAAAAAAGTTCACCCCATTCTTTTTTTATTGTTGTTAACAAGTTAAGGTTATCAATAAAAAAATGAAACTCTATTATTGCAAATCTTATTTGTTTTATAGTCTAATTTATACTTTGCTAATCTAAAGGTTACGCAAAGGAGCAATGGTCCGCAAAAATTTTCTCTGCGTAGCTTGGCGTCTTCTTAGCGGAACTCTGCATAATAACTTTTACTCATATTGATTGTTTCGTGAAACTTCCACGTATAACATAACTTTATGTAGAACTGCTTTCTTTATCTTTCTACTGTAGCAAAATAATTCAGTAATTTCGCAAGGACCAATAACATCCATAAAAATGGTTTTGTTTTAAGTTATGCAAAATAATAAAGTAAAAGAAAATTGGCTTACCGAACTTGGGCTGTCACATCCATTATTGATTGCAGGTCCGTGTAGTGCGGAGACCGAAGAACAAGTGTTGGAAATAGCACATAAGCTAAAAGATACCACCGCAACTATCTTGCGTGCTGGAATATGGAAGCCACGCACTCGTCCAGGAAATTTTGAAGGAGTAGGCGCTATTGGCTTAAAATGGTTGCAACGTGCCAAAGAAGAAACAGGCATGCTTACCGCTACCGAAGTGGCCAATCCCTATCATGTGGAACTAGCATTGAAACACGATGTAGATGTGCTTTGGATAGGAGCACGAACTACCGTTTCGCCATTTGTAGTACAAGAAATTGCACAGGCAATGAAGGGAATCGATAAAATAGTCTTGGTTAAAAATCCAATAAACCCTGACTTAGCCTTATGGGAAGGAGCCTTGGAACGGTTATATGGACAGAACATCATGAAACTAGGCGTTATTCATAGAGGCTTTTCCTCTTATGAGAAAACCCAATATCGCAACAATCCAGAATGGCAGATTCCTATAGATTTTAAAAATAATTTCCCTGAAGTGCCTATGTTGATAGATCCATCGCATATAGCAGGAAACAGAGAAAGGATAGCGTATCTATGTCAGAAAGCATTAGATTTGAATTACGATGGAATGATGATAGAAACCCATCCGAATCCAGATAAAGCATGGAGCGATGCAGACCAACAAATCACGCCAGAGCGATTGCAAGAGTTGGTAAGTAATCTTAGAATACGCAAAGCAAAAATTGGAGAACAGCCATCTGCGGACCAACTGAATAAACTAAGAACCAAAATCGATATTGTAGACGACGAAATAATCGCTTTACTCGGAAAGAGAATGAAAATTGCAGAGGATATAGGGGTGTGGAAAAAAGAAAATAATGTGTCCATTCTACAAGCAGAGCGATGGAATGAAGTGTTGGCACGTATGTTGGAATTGGGAGAGGAAGCCGATATGAGCGAAACTTTTATTTTGAGGTTGTATAAAGCGATTCATCAAGAATCTATAAATCATCAGAATAAAATAATCAATAAATAAGTATGAAAGGAGTAGTATATAAATCTACTGGAAGTTGGTACTTGGTAAAAGGTGACGATGGAGAGATGTATAAAGCCAGAATACGTGGTAGATTCCGTATAGAAGGTATTCAAAGCACTAACCCCGTTGCGGTTGGCGATAAGGTGATTTTGAAAAAGCAAGAGGGGAACGAAAAAGTACAAGCAGTGATTGTGGGGATTGAAGATCGTGATAATTATATCGTTCGTAAATCGGTGAATCTTTCACATCAAAAACATATTATAGCATCGAACATAGATCTTGCTTTTTTGTTGGTTACGGTTGCGGGACCCGTTACTACGCCAGCATTTATCGATAGATTCTTGGTAACGGCAGAAGCCTATAGGATAAAAACCATTTTGCTATTTAATAAAATAGACTCCTATAACGAAGAGCAACTAGATGAGGTGCGGTATCTTTCTGGGATGTATACTGAAATTGGATATACTTGCATTGAGATATCGGCTACGACCGGAAAGAATATCGATAAGGTAAAGGAGCTAATGCTTAATAAAACCAGTCTGTTCTCTGGACATAGCGGAGTAGGGAAATCTACTTTGGTCAATGCTTTACAACCTGGTTTGGATTTAAAAACCTCCAATATTTCCACTATTCACAACCAAGGACAGCATACCACTACTTTTGCAGAGATGTACGATTTAGATTTTGGCGCGCAGATTATCGATACGCCTGGAATTCGTGGGTTTGGCGTGGTAGAAATGGAACGACAAGAAATAGGAGATTACTTTCCGGAGTTCTTTGCCATAAAGCAAAATTGTAGATTCCATAACTGTTTGCACTTAAATGAACCGAAATGTGCTGTAAAAGATGCGCTAGAAGAAGGAACCTTGTTTTGGTCGCGATACAATAGTTATGTGCAGTTGCTAGAAGGAGACGAAGATACCTACAGAAAAGACGCCTTTAAAGAGTAAATATGCGAGTAGTAATACAAAGAGTACAAAGTGCGAATGTAAAAATAGCGGACGTAGTTGTCGGCGAAATAGAAAGTGGCATCCTAGTTTTGTTAGGAATCGAAGAAGCCGATACAGAAGAGGACATGGATTGGTTAGTTCGGAAAATTAGTAGGATCCGTATTTTTGACGATACCGATGGCGTGATGAATTTATCCTTGTTGGATACCGGAAAGCAAGCCTTGGTAGTAAGTCAGTTTACTTTACATGCAAGCACAAAGAAAGGAAATAGACCTTCGTATATAAAAGCGGCGAAGCCCGAAACTGCCGAGCCGATGTATAAAAAATTTGTGAAGGCCTTGGAAAAAGAAATCGGTAAACCAGTACCAACAGGAGAATTTGGAGCGATGATGCAAGTATCTTTGATAAACGATGGACCAGTGACAATAATAATAGATTCAAAAAACAAAGAATAAAAACTTAGTAATGGATATAAAGAATGCACAAAGACAAGTAGACGATTGGATTAAGGCCCATGGCGTTCGCTATTTTAACGAACTTACGAATATGGCGCAGCTTACGGAAGAGGTGGGCGAAGTGGCACGTATTATAGCACGTAGATATGGTGAGCAAAGTGAAAAGGAAAGCGATAAGAATAAGGACTTGGGCGAGGAGTTAGCCGATGTTTTATTTGTTGTGTTATGCTTGGCCAACCAAACAGGTGTGGATTTAGAGGAGTCCTTCCATAAAAAATTAGATATCAAAACCGATCGCGATCACGATAGGCATCATAACAATCCTAAATTAAAATAACATGTTTAAACGTATTATAACCTATCCAGGATTTTGGAAATCTGCTATTTATTTAAGCGTGATTTATGGATTGATATTAATTCTCTTACAATGGTTGCTTAGTGGTTTCTCCAAAGAGTTTATACAAGAAGCATTTGGAGTAGGCAGAGCTTGGGTGTTTTTTGTGGCAGGAGCAGTAGCAGGTATATCTTCTACTTATGCTAAGTTTTGGCGATTCTTAAAAGAACAAGATCAGAATAAATGAGATATAGACTCTCTGTAAATACTATTCCAGCAAGCCAACGAGTACAGATACGAGGCTCCAAAAGCGAATCCAATAGGCTCTTGGTCTTGCAAAAATTATTAGGAGGGTTTAGCATCACTAATCTTTCCGACAGTGTAGATACGCAAGTTTTAAAAGAAGCATTAGATAAGGATACTGAGGTGGTAGATATAGGGCATGCAGGAACCGCTATGCGATTCTTGACAGCTTACTATGCTATCCAAGAAGGGAAAATCACAGAGCTGAGAGGAAGCGAACGAATGCACCAAAGGCCAATTGCACCTTTAGTAGAATCCCTACAGAGCATGGGCGCGGAAATCCGATATTTAGAAAAAGTAGGCTATCCGCCATTAAAAATAATTGGAAAACAAATAGAAACGGAATCCGTAGCGGTAGATGCTTCTATGAGTAGCCAATACGTTACGGCACTGTTGCTTGTTGCCCCTTTTCTTCCAAATGGCTTGCAACTAAAGCTTCGTGGCGAAATAACCTCTATGCCCTATATCCAAATGACACTTAAACTATTAATGCGCTTGGGAATTAGGACCACGTTACAAGGAAGCTTAATTCAAGTGGATAAAGCTTTCAAATCAATTATAAATACCATAGAAGTAGAATCCGATTGGAGTTCTGCCTCCTATCTATATAGTTTTTTCGCTTTAAGCGAGATGGAAGAAATGCGACTTGGAGGTTTACAAAAGGACAGCTTGCAAGGCGATAATATACTTCAGTGTATATTCACAAACTTTGGCGTCAGTAGCACTTGGGAAAAGACCGATTTGGTACTGTATAAAATCGGGGAGATAAAGAAGTCGGTAAGTCTAGATTGTTCCCATTTCCCTGATCTAGCACAAACACTCGCAGTAACTGCTTTTGCACTCGGCATTTCTTTACACCTTACAGGATTGCATACCTTGAAGATAAAAGAAACCGATAGGTTGGTGGCGCTAAAAAATGAATTGCAAAAGTTAGGAGCAACTATCCGAATAGAGGAAGCAAGCTTAAGCCTAGGCGCTAGAAAATCCGATATCGTTCCAGAGATTCGTATTGCTACTTATGAAGACCACCGAATGGCGATGGCTTTTGCACCTTTGGCAATTAAAGTTCCAATACAAATAGAGAATCCAGAAGTGGTAGTGAAATCTTTCCCAGAGTTTTGGAGCGTTTGGAAAGAGCTAGGAATTAGTTTGGAAGAGGTAAAATAGCACCTAAATAGCCTATATTGTGGTCTTAAATAGAAGAAAAATATCATAGAGAGAAAAGTCAGGAAAAGGTCGTAAACCTCCCTGCATGTTAATGTCGAGTTAATTAAGGTGTAAAAAACGTTAATTTTCTCGTCCTTTTCTTTTATGATTTGTATATGCGGTTAGAATGCTTGTAATGCTAGACAGGCTTAAAGATTCGGAGTGTTTTATGATCCTAATTAATGACTTAAAAACACACTCGACAAACAAATTATCCTTAAATACTTGACAACGCCTATCTTGGAGTCGTATATTTGCATCCTTCACAAATAAAACTGTTTTTGAATTATGGGAATGAGACTTTCTAATTATAACATTGAGATTCCAGAGGAATTAATAGCAAAACACCCTTCGGAGCATCGCGATGAATCCCGTTTAATGGTACTGAATCGCAAAGACCAGACTATTGAGCATAAAATGTTTAAAGATTTAATAGACTACTTTGAAGAGGACGATATCTTGGTCTTTAACAACACGAAGGTCTTTCCTGCCCGTTTACATGGTAAGAAAGAAAAAACAAACGCAAAGATAGAAGTATTTTTATTGCGTGAGTTAGATGCAGAAACTCGTTTATGGGATGTGATGGTAGATCCTGCAAGAAAGATTCGAATTGGAAATAAACTGTTTTTCGGAGAGGATGAGTCTTTAGTAGCAGAGGTAATCGACAATACCACCTCTAGAGGACGTACGCTTCGATTTTTATACGATGGATCTTACGAAGAGTTCCGCGCGAAGTTACACGAACTAGGCGAGACGCCTTTACCAAAGTATATAGACCGTGAAGTAGAAC
>DATGMW010000100.1:0-3343 GCA_035307105.1 Flavobacteriaceae bacterium | reverse complement strand
TCGTTGAACAAGAAATAGGACTGCGGTTAAAGTACGTGTTTTTCTATCAAATCGGGATTCTAAATACTCGTAAGCGGTATATACTTTTAGTCGGTGATAGATAGGAATAAATACCAAACAGATAATCACCATAGCAATTGGCTGCCCAAAGTAGAACTGGACAAAACCCATTCCATCGTGGAATGCTTGACCAGGGGTGGATAAGAAGGTAATAGCACTAGCCTGTGTAGCCATTACCGATAAACCAATACCAAACCAGTTGGCATCGTCGGCTTTTAAGTAATCTTCTACCGATTCATTTTTCTTCCGTGTTTTCCAAGTACCATAAACAACAATGCTAAGCAAGGCACCAACAAGTACAATCCAATCTATTGTCTGCATCTAATTAAAATACTTCATGATTATATAAAAACCGATAATATACACCACATTGACAAGCAGCATCCAAGTGAAGACACTTTGCCATCTTTCAGATGCTATTTCTTTTTCTTTATCCTTATTCATTGTTTTCATTTTTCCCTATGGAGAGTAAGTTAGCAAATATTCGATAAGCACCAGGAACTCCTGCGGGTAGTTCTCTAAAGAAACTCAAACCCGTATAGACATAGTATCCTTTTCCGTACTTCGCAACAAGCAAGCTTCCTTTTACTGGCTCTTCTCCTTTGTCGTGCATCGACAAAATAGGTATAAAAGCAGGATCCCACTTGTCTGGGAAATACAACCCTCGTTCTTGTACCCAACCATCAAAATCTTTTTGCGTAATCTTGTTGGGATATTGTAATATCGGATGCTTTTCATCGATAAAAACCACTTCCGATTTTTCATCCGTTACCCTGTCGTATGAAACCTTTAGAGGATAAGGTGCGATATTATCGGTTACCAACTGCCCACGATTTACATTGTATTGCACCACTACATTCCCTCCTTCTTCTACATACTGGAAAAGGATTTCATTTTTATAGCGCAAGGACTCTAACACATTGAATGCTCGAATTCCTAGAACTATTGCATCAAATTCTTTCAACCTAGATAAACTTATGCTTTCCACGGCTATCTCCTCTACTTGGTAGCCAATTTGTTTTAAATAGTGCCCCACCTCATCGCCAGCTCCTTGTACATATCCGATTTTATTTCCTTTCTTCTGGAGATCTACCTGAACCAACTTGCTAGCTCCAGACAACAGTACTTTCTGTGCTGGAATGTGATCGTAATATAACTCGTGAATTTCTTTGTCTAATATTTCGTTCTCAACGATCAACTGTGGAGTCAAGGTTACTTCGGATTGCTCCGCAGGTGGCTGTATTAAAAACTCATAATACTGCGTAGCACCTTTCTGAGAGAACTGTACTTCCTGACTTTCTGGAGTAATCTTCCAGTTTTTTGGAGCATCTAAATGTAATTTAGCATTTAAATTCTCCGTAAAGGATTTTACCCTTACTCGTATTTTTTTCGGATTCGGCTCCCCAAAAACATGCACTTTCCCTTCTATTGCCACCGATGCTTTGGGCATTACTACAAACGGCTCATAAATTTCCCCTTTTGCCAAGTCGGTATAGCGATAAACCACTGGTTTTATTATCCTAATCTGTTCGTCACCTATAGCCAACTGAAAGTCTGCAGTAAATGTTGGTGGGGTTTCTGGCAAGCCGATGAGCTCCTTCTCTGCTACTTTATACATTCCTAATGTACTAGGCTCGTTTAGCCAATAAGCATTGCTAGGCTTTTGATTGCTAGGGATTTGTAAAATCAGGTTTTCTTGCCAATTTAGATTATTCTCTAGATTGGAATTTATGCTATGTTTGGTGTTGTTTATACGAATCGATTCTAGACGGATAGGAAAGTCACTTCGGTTTATGGCTTCTATCTCTACTTTGGTTTGCTCACCAGCTACTGCCGTTGGATTTTGTGCTACTGCCTCTAGATATAATCCAGCACATGCTTCGATGATACCAACGATTTCTTCGGTTTTTATTTTCTGCCAATGCGTATCCTCTATATTCTTTATCAGCTTATAGGCTTCAAGTAAATCTGGAATAGATGCGGCAGGATTTCGAAAGTCATACTCCGCTTCTACTTTCGCAAGTATTTTCCCAATCGGTGCTCCATCTTCTAATCGTTTCCAACTTGTTTCCACTCCTTCTAGCACCTCCTTTTTTGGGATGCTTCCGCGGAGGCTTTCTAAATACTCCATACTCTTGCCCCTTTTCCCCGATGTTCCAAAGCCTTGTGAGCTGTGAGCACTTCTGCTTAGAGCAGAAATCTCATCGTTACTCAAACCCAAGCTAGCATAATAAGAACCAATATCCAATCCGAACTTCTCCGACTGATCTGCTTTCTCAAAAGCCTCTGGACTTTCATAAAAAAACCAAGAGTCATTAAAAAACAATCGCTTTGCTTGCCAAGGTTCTACCTGCTCTAATTGGTCTTTAAAAACTTCTGGATTCGCTGCTAAATCAAAAGCTTCCAAACTAAGAACTGCAGAGGCGGTATGATGTCCATGTGTAGTTCCTGGAGTGCGATGATCGAAACGGTTGATGATGATATCTGGCTGGAAATCACGAATACGATATACCAAATCTCGTAATAACTCTTCCTTATCCCAAAACTCAAAAGTCTCTGTCGGATTTTTAGAATAGCCAAAATCCTTTGCTCGAGAGAAATACTGTATTCCTCCGTCTAGTTTTCTTGCTTGTAGGAGTTCTTGTGTACGGATAACTCCTAAAAGTTCGTTTAATTCAGCGCCGATTAAATTTTGCCCACCATCGCCACGAGTCAGAGAAATATAAGCGGTTCTAGCATGAATATCATTAGCGAAATAGGAAATCAAAGCGGTGTTCTCATCATCTGGATGCGCCGCGATGTACAAAACGGAGCCTAAGAAATTTAATTTCCGAATAGACTCATAGATTTCAGATGCCGTAGGTTTCTTTGGAGCTTGCGCAATACTTGGAAAAGATAGAATAAAAGTAAAAAGAAAAAGAAGCTTTCGCATATATGGGGATATTTATCTTCTGCCAAATATAGTGAAAGGAAAGAAAAATAAGGGATAATATTTCACTTCCTCTGAAGTGCGTAATGCGAGATGAGAAAAACGTGATGCGAGGTTCGGGATTTCGGCGAGTGGGCGACTTGGTGAGTGGGCGAAAGGGAGCGTGGTGAAAAATCTACGGATAACGTCTTTATAAACTACAATCAATTCTTAGCGTAACCTTTAGATTAGCAAAGTATAAATTAGACTATAAAACAAATAAGATTTGCAATAATAGAGTTTCATTTTTTTATTGATAACCTTAACTTGTTAACAACAATAAAAAAAGAATGGGGTGAACTTTTTTGCGTACAA
>DATGMW010000099.1:0-2002 GCA_035307105.1 Flavobacteriaceae bacterium | reverse complement strand
GAATGCAGAGCAGTTGTGGGATACTACAATGAACCCAGAGTATAGAACTCTTAGAAAAGTGGTTATAGGAAATGATGTAGAAGCAGATAGAATATTCTCTATGCTGATGGGAGATGAGGTTCCGCCACGTAAAGAATTTATAGAAGCTAATGCAGAATACGCTAAGATTGATGCGTAGTGATAATATAAATGATAACAAAAAGCCCTTTCTTAATAATAGTGAGGGCTTTTTGCATTCTGTTAGTTATTAAAAGACCCATAAATTATTTCATCGAATAGATATATTAAGTGATTTTTCCAAAATTGCTTTATTTGTGATAAGGAGAAATATGGATAAAGGCTTTTATCTACGTTAAGAAATCGTACTTTTACAGTGAAAACTAAATAATTCAATTCTTATTAACATAATACATATATAATGAAAGTAACAGTTGTAGGAGCAGGTGCTGTTGGCGCAAGTTGTGCAGAGTACATTGCTATTAAAGATTTTGCCAGTGAAGTAGTGTTGTTGGATATCAAAGAAGGATTCGCAGAAGGGAAAGCGATGGACTTGATGCAAACCGCTTCTTTAAATGGATTCGACACTCGTATTGTAGGAGTAACAAATGATTATTCAAGAACGGCAAACAGCGATATTGTGGTGGTCACTAGTGGTGTGCCACGTAAACCAGGAATGACTCGCGAAGAGCTTATTGGGACAAATGCTAATATCGTAAAAAGCGTAACGGCAAGTTTGATCGAACATTCTCCAAATACAATTGTAATAATTGTTAGTAACCCAATGGATACCATGACTTATTTGGTACATAAAACTTTAGGAATACCTAAAGAGCGTATTATAGGTATGGGAGGAGCTCTAGATTCCGCTCGATTTAAATATCGTTTGGCAGAAGCATTGGATGCGCCTATAAGCGACGTAGATGGAATGGTAATAGGAGCACATAGCGACGTGGGAATGATACCACTTACTAGATTTGCTACGCGTAATAGTATTCCAGTATCCAAGTTTATCAAAGAAGAGCGTTTAAACCAAGTCTTAGAGGATACTAAGGTTGGTGGTGCCACGCTAACAAAACTTCTTGGTACTTCTGCTTGGTATGCACCAGGTGCGGCAGTTTCTGGATTGGTACAAGCAATTGCATGCGATCAAAAGAAAATATTCCCTTGCTCGGTAATGTTAGATGGAGAATATGGTCAAAAGGATATCTGTGTAGGAGTTCCAGTAGTATTAGGTAAAAACGGTATCGAAAAAATCGTAAATATAGACTTAAACGACAAAGAAAAAGAGGCGTTTAAAACTAGCGCAGAAGGTGTGCGTAAGGTAAATGCCCTTTTAGAACTGTAAATAGAATGATCTAAGTGAAAAATAAAAAAGACCGCTACTTGCGGTCTTTTTTATTGGTCTCAAGAAAAGTGTTAGTTTCGTTGTCTCGAGGTGGGCAACTCTCAATCTGCGACATAGGAGCTAGATCCTGTACCCTTGACAGAAAGTTTTTTATCTGCTTTCTTACCATTAATATAATGTTAATTTCGAATTAAATAAATTGAAACGAAATAATTGTTAGATACTTATTGATACGTTATATTTGCATGATTTTAATCAAGAGAAAATACATATAAAATGCGAAATAAAGGCTTAATTATTGTTTTTGCGGTTCTGTTCGGATTGGTAAGTTTATACCAGCTCTCCTATACTTTTATTGCAAATAAAGTAGAAAAAGATGCTAAAAGCTATGCAGAGAGGGTTGTAGGAACAGGCGACGTAGAACAAAGACAGCTTGTAGAAAATCAATATTTAGACTCCATAGCAAGTAATCCTGTGATTTTTGGAGTGGATTACAAAACAGCAAAAGATAAAGAGCTGAATAAAGGGCTCGACTTAAAAGGTGGAATCAACGTAATCTTAGAGATTTCGGTACATGATATTCTAAAGACATTGTCCAATGACTCTAGGGATCCTGCATTTAACGAAGCTTTGCAAAAAGCAGCTGCATTGGCAAAA
>DATGMW010000098.1:0-4600 GCA_035307105.1 Flavobacteriaceae bacterium | reverse complement strand
CGTCCACGATCGGTACGAAAGTTAAAAAATACCACTACATCGTCTTTTTCAATAGTAGCAATAGGTTGGTCGTTCTCCGTAAGAACTATAGGCTGAATGAATTCATCCGTAAATCCTGCGTCGTAACTATCCTTGATTGCTTGTATTGGATCGCTAGCTGAAGTTCCTAGACCATTTATTAATAAATGATATGCCTTAGCAACGCGTTCCCAGCGACGGTCTCTATCCATAGCATAATATCTACCGATAATAGAAGCCAGTTTCCCCGTAGTTTTTTGCATAACCTCTGTTAAACGATTTATGTAGCCAATACTAGATTTTGGATCTACATCACGGCCATCGGTAAAAGCATGTACAAAAACCTTCTCTATATTTTGTTCTTTGGCTACTTTCAGCAAACCTTCTAAGTGGCCTATATGAGAGTGCACGCCCCCATCGGATAAGAGTCCGATTAAGTGCAGGTTTTTATCGTTTTCCTTGGCATACTGCATCGCATCCATTAGCACCTTCTCTTTACCAATATCGCCATTTTCTACAGCGATATTGATTTTTGCTAAGTCTTGGTAAACAATTCTACCCGCTCCTAAATTCATATGGCCCACTTCACTATTACCCATTTGCCCATCTGGAAGTCCAACGTTTCTTCCATCGGTGCGTAAAGTTGTGTTCGGATATTCTGTTAAAAGCTTATCTATATAAGGGGTGTTCGCTTGTGCTATGGCCGATACGCTTGCATCGGTAGTGCAACCCCAACCGTCTAATATGAGTAATATTGTTTTCTTGTTCATAGATGCAAATATAAGAACATCTTGTAAGCTTTTATCTCTCCTTAGTAATTTTAGCTATCTTTTTCTTTTTAGGCAACCATAACCACATTTCAATAATTCCAAGGAATATAATTATAAACGTATTGTTTACTTTTTCTTTTTTTGAAATCGATAACTACACCAATTAAACTCTTAGATTTGATATAAAATTTATATTTCACATCAAACCGGGGTATAAACTTTTTAGGGTGTTTATTTTCTCATCTAATAAGGTAATTTTAATGTACATAAGAAATAGAAGATTTAAACCTACTTCTCTTTTTTTTTAAAAAAAAAGGCTTGATCTTCAACTTCCAATCAAGGTATTACAAAAAGCTTTTCACTTTTGATAAACAAGTGGATTGATAATAAGTAACACTCCGTTCTAAATTAGGCTTAATTGTTTGTCTATTGACATAAATATAGTGGTATCAATATGAAAATACCCTCTCATTAATGCAAACCTCATAGCCACAAAGTCGAAAGGCTTTACGACAAAGTCTCCCTACTTATTAAGAGTTAAGATAAACTATTGATTAATAAGAACGGTTTAAAGTGGGGTGGGCATTTATCTGTCGCAATAATATTTGTTATCTAATCTAATGAAGTGAACAATGACGGTTTGGTATATATTCTTCTACCTACTACCGACACACTTAAAGGAAACTCCCACTATAAAGATCTAATTGTTAAATATAAATACTGCATTGTTGTATAACTTTGTCTCATTGTTCCATGTCAATAGGCTATTGCTCTATGTCAATAAGGTATTGCTCTACGTCAATAGGCTATTGTTCCATGTCAATAGGGGATTGCTCCACGTCAATAGGCTATTGTTCCATGTCAATAGGGTCTTGCTCTACGTCAATAGGTTATTGCTCCATCTCAATAGGTTATTGCTCCACGTCAATAGGCTATTGCTCTATGTCAATAGGGTCTTGCTCCACGTCAATAGGCTATTGCTCTACGTCAATAGGTTATTGCTGCACGTCAATAGGTTATTGCTCCATGTCAATAGGTTATTGCTCCACGTCAATAGGCTATTGCTCTATGTCAATAGGCTATTGCTCCCCGTCAATAGGATGTTGCTCCACGTCAATTGAAAAATCAATTATGTGATTAGTGGTAAAAGCTCTGACATTTTGTAAATGAACCATGTTTGGTCGCGCTTTGCTTTCTATTATCAGCAAATTCATAATTATAGGTGTCAATAGTTTTTCTATTACTGATATCTTCCATGTGTCGTTCCTTTATAGTAGTTCGGTAATAAGAATAGTACGAAAATGGCGTATTCCTCCTGCTTATGCTGCGCAATTCATTTGTTTTACTCTTTTGGTGGTTAAGTGAATGTTTTGTGATTGAGCACTCTCTTTAATTGGTGTTATTGTGCACAATCATCCGAAAGTTTTTTGAAATTAGGTAATACTTCCCTCCGCATTCCTTTGTTTATGGGGTGTAGGCTTTAAAAGTCATGAGAAAAGTCAGTATTTAGAACATTGTCATTTGCTTTAAAATAGGGTTACTGTATCCTAATATATAAATCCGACATTCTCATTATAAATCATAACATTCCGTTGAGATTCTGTTTCGTAATTTAAATTTTAAAGACAAGAAATATTACGTTTGTACAAGAAGCATCGTTCGAATATTTTTCCTCATTCTTAGAATCAGGTTTCAGGACTTTCCCCAAGGGGATGTTAATTTGTATATTCGACTTAGCGAAATAATTTCAATGTATTTACGGAATCAATTCTGGATTTATATCCAAGATGTTTTCCATATAATATCGATGGAGGAAGCTTCCTTTTAGTACATGCTTTCCAGATAGGTCGCCTTGCGCAATAATGGTATCTAAATCTATACACATAAACTCTTCTAGCATAGGAAGCGATATAGGTTTGTAGCTAAAATGCCATGGTTCGTATTGAAATCCTTTTCTGCTTTCGCTATTGTCATATACTTCATAAAAGCCAAAAGACTCCGAGTGTATATCCAACCAAGCTTTCATTTTGCTATAAACTCCATCTCCATGATAGTGTTCTTCTTCTAGAACACTAGCGGGTTGTGGTTGGTTGGCATCTATAATATCCATATCGGTACCCCAATGATGTCTGGAAGTGCCAGGAAGGGTGGAGTATTTTAATATCTCGGCAATGGCTTCTTCTGCCGACCTACCTTCCTTAGTAAACCTTCGGTATTTTGCCTCATAGATTGCTTTTTGACGAGCATAGGTTCTATATCCAGAAACCACCTGAATGTTAATCCCTTTGGACTTTGCGGCTGCTTGCATTTCCTCATAGGCTTTCCAAACTTTTTTTTGTAGTTGTTGTGAAGAACCTAATAGGTCTAAACCTCCTTTTCCAGTCAGTTGTGCTGTAGAGTAGGAGGTTTGGTTGTTTGCAAATACGGATAGAGGTGTAATATGTAGACCAATAGCTGTAAGTAACATTCCTTTTAAAAATTCACTGCGATTCATTTAGTTATCTTAAGTCGCTTAAATCACCTCCAGTAGAAATTTCTATCGGTTTGTTTTTTGGCTCAAATATTCTGGCATCTAAATCTCCGCGAAGCGTAATGGTTTTTCCTTTTACTTCTAACCAACTTCCTTCTCGTAAGCCTACTACTGGAATTTTGTTTTCACAATGGAACTCGTTTATTCGAGTTTCTCTAGTCTCTCCCATGTGCGTGCTGTTGGTATCTGGATCCAAATAGTGTGGGTTGATATTAAAGGGTAAAGCACCAATAGTATCAAAACTAGGGGGATATACTATAGGCATATCGTTGGTAGTTCGCATGTTTTGCCCACATATATTGCTTCCTGCACTGGTGCCTAAATAAGGAGTGCCTTTGTTTATGGCGGTGCGCAATGCATCCAGTACATTTTCCTCGTACAGCATTTTAACCAATAGGAAGGTGTTCCCTCCTCCAGTAAATATTCCTTTCGCTTCTTCTAGTGCTTTTTGAGGGTCACTGAAGGTATGTAGCCCTTTTAGCGTTATTCCAATTTCACTAAAAGCTTCTTGTGCTTTTTTGGTATAAGCATCATGCGAAATACCGCTTGGTCTTGCATAGGGTATAAAAATGACTTCCTCTATATCCTTAAAATGCTCTTTAAGAGTTGGTAAAAGATAATCTAAATAGCTGCCTCCATGAAGGGTAGAGGTACTAGCAACAAGCATGTTTTTCATCGTATTCTAAAATTTAATGAACGTAAAAATACAAAAGAACTAGCTAATTAACTAGCAACCAAAATATCAAAATACTCGGATTAGTGTAATACCCTCTTGAATTAGCCTGCTAAGCGGACTAAATCTTTATATTTTCTGAAGTTAAAGCGGTTCGCATTAATTTTAGCATATAGGTACAATATTATTAATTATATTTGCGGCATGATACAAGCGAATTATATCTTATTTATCAGCGCCCCTGAAATTTTGATAGTGGTGTTTATCGTGCTGATATTTTTTGGTGCAGATAAAGTGCCAGAAATAGTCAGAGGGTTGGCTAAAGCTATCAAGGAAGTAAAGCATGCAACGAACGATATAAAGAGTGAAATCACCAAGACAGTAGAGGAGGATGTAGATTTAGATTTCACAAAAGATATATCCAAAGAAATAAAGGAGGTTAAGGATCAGGTTGACGAAATTACTGGGCCGATAAAACGAAATAGATAAATGAAAGACACACTGTATCGTTGGGATACCGACTTACTTATTTGGGTAAATAGCTTTGGAACGGAAAGTACCGATGCGTTTTGGTTATTAGTAACTAGCGTGTGGACGTGGTTCCCACTA
>DATGMW010000097.1:0-5885 GCA_035307105.1 Flavobacteriaceae bacterium | reverse complement strand
AAAGTTATTAGTAGCCAATCGTGGCGAAATAGCCCTGCGTATTATGCGTACGGCAAAGAAAATGGGAATTCAAACCGTAGCGGTTTATTCCGAAGTAGATAAAGACGCACCACATGTTTCCTTTGCCGACCAAGCCGTTTGTATAGGCCCAGCAGCATCTAGCGAATCCTACTTAAAAGGAGATACGATTATTGAAGTAGCAAAAGAACTCGGTGCAGATGCTATTCATCCAGGGTATGGGTTTCTGAGCGAAAACGCTAGCTTTGCAGAACTTGTAGAAAAAAACAACCTTATTTTTATCGGTCCAAAAGCCCATGCTATTGAGGTAATGGGTAACAAACTAGCTTCTAAAGAAAGTTTAGAAGGCCGAGATATTCCAATGGTTCCTGGAACAAAAGATGCTATCGAGAATCCAAAAGAAGCGATTAGAATAGCCAATGAAATCGGCTATCCAGTTCTTATAAAAGCTGCTGCAGGTGGTGGTGGAAAAGGAATGCGAGTGGTAAATAAAGAATCGGAAGTAGAAGAGCAAATGGACCGAGCGATTAGCGAAGCGGTTTCTGCGTTTGGCGATGGTTCGGTTTTTATCGAGAAGTTTATAGGAAATCCACGACATATAGAAGTGCAAATATTGGCGGACACCCACGGAAATGTATTGCATCTTTTTGAAAGAGAATGTAGCGTGCAACGTCGTCATCAGAAAGTATTGGAAGAAGCTCCTTCGGTAGCAGTAAATGAAGACTTACGTGCACGTATGGGAAAAGCTGCAGTGGAAGTAGCTATCGCTTGTGATTATGTTGGCGCAGGAACCGTTGAGTTTTTGTTGGATAGTGATGAAAAATTCTATTTCTTAGAAATGAACACCCGCTTGCAAGTAGAGCATCCAATAACAGAGATGATTACCAACTTGGATTTAGTAGAAGAGCAAATCCGAATCGCACAAGGCGAAAAGCTAAGTTTTGCACAAGAAGATTTAAAAATCGACGGACATGCCATAGAACTACGAGTATATGCCGAAGATCCATACGATAATTTTAGTCCAAGTATTGGTACACTTAGTAAATATGAAGTACCAACGGGTGATGGCGTGCGTGTAGATGATGGCATTGTAGAAGGTTCGGAGATACCTATTTACTACGACCCTATGCTAGCCAAACTAATTGTTCATGCGTCTACACGAGAAGAAGCACTTACCAAAATGCTGTCGGCTATAGCGGACTATAGGATAGAAGGAATACAAACCACCCTATCTTTTGGAGATTTTGTGTGTCGTCACGACGCATTTGTATCTGGAAATTTCACCACGCACTTTGTAGAACAGTATTTTAATGAAGAGGCACGTGAAAAAGTACAACAAGAAGAAGCGGAAATCGCTGCTAGAATTGCATTAGGATTGCACTTAGAAGCCGCAGTAAAACTTCGATTACCAAAAAACGAATAAGACAAGATGGAGAAAGTACATAAAGAATTAGAAAAAAGACAAAACGAAGCACTTGTAGGAGGTGGCGAAAAGCGAATTGCTAGTCAGCACGCAAAAAAGAAACTCACCGCAAGAGAGCGTATAGAATATCTACTAGACGAAGGTTCGTTCGAAGAACAAGGCATGTTGGTTACCCATAGAACGACCGACTTTGGGATGGAAGAACAAATTATCGCTGGAGATGGTGTAGTAACTGGATACGGAACTATCCACGGCCGATTGGTCTATGTTTTTGCGCAGGATTTTACTGTTTTTGGCGGATCTTTATCCGAAACACATGCAGAAAAAATATGTAAGGTAATGGACCATGCTCTAAAAGTTGGAGCACCCATCATAGGACTTAATGACTCGGGCGGTGCGCGTATTCAAGAAGGCGTTCGTTCATTAGGGGGTTATGCCGATATATTTTATCGCAACGTTCAGGCATCAGGAGTAATTCCTCAGCTATCGGCTATTATGGGCCCATGTGCTGGAGGCGCAGTTTACTCGCCAGCGATGACCGATTTTACTATGATGGTGCAAGACACTAGCTATATGTTTGTTACCGGACCAAACGTAGTGAAAACCGTTACCAACGAAACCGTAACTTCCGAAGAGCTTGGAGGCGCAAGTACCCATGCTACCAAATCTGGCGTTACGCACTTTACGGCAGCAAATGATATTGTTTGTTTGGAGCAAGTAAAACAATTGCTGAGCTACTTACCACAAAACAACAAAGAAAAAGCTGCAGACATTCCTTATGAGCTTGGCGATGAATACCGTCCAGAATTAGAAGGACTTATTCCAGAATCGGCAAACCAACCTTATGATATGCACGAGGTTATAAACGGCATTATCGACGAGGAAAGCTTTATGGAAGTACATGAAGATTACGCTACGAATATCCTGGTAGGCTTTGCTCGTTTAGGCGGAAAAAGCATTGGGATTGTTGCCAACCAACCTATGTCGCTTGCCGGCGTATTGGATGTAGATAGCTCTAAGAAAGCGGCGCGTTTTACACGTTTCTGTGATGCATTTAACATTCCTTTATTAGTATTAGTAGATGTACCAGGATTTTTGCCGGGTACCGATCAAGAATGGAATGGGATTATCCTTAACGGAGCAAAGTTACTTTATGCTTTAAGTGAAGCTACGGTGCCTCGAGTAACCTTGATTACGCGTAAAGCCTATGGTGGTGCGTATGACGTAATGAACTCTAAGCACATAGGTGCAGATTACAACTTTGCTTGGCCAACGGCGGAGATCGCTGTAATGGGTGCTAAAGGAGCTAGTGAGATTATCTTTAGAAGAGAAATTGCTGCCGCAGAAAATCCAGAACTAGAGCTTTCTAAGAAGGAACAGGAGTATGCCAATAAGTTTGCCAATCCGTTCGAGGCTGCGCAACGTGGCTTTATCGATGAAGTAATCGAACCAAAGGATACTCGTAGAAAACTATTGCGTGCGTTTGCTACCTTAGAAAACAAAGAAGTAATCCGCCCAGTTAGAAAACATGGAAATATTCCTTTATAATAATAGGTTTACATAGAATCTAATAGAAA
The DNA here is from genome assembly GCA_035307105.1 of Flavobacteriaceae bacterium. Classification (GTDB taxonomy): domain Bacteria; phylum Bacteroidota; class Bacteroidia; order Flavobacteriales; family Flavobacteriaceae; genus JAJYTI01. Next base: position 2,867 of record DATGMW010000097.1, on the reverse strand, counting down.
AAGCCGTTCTCCGAAAGTAGAACGGCTTTTCTAATTAATAGTAGACTCTATCGCTATACATAAAAACGATAGTCTCTTTTAATTAAAACTTGTATCCTAAGGATATTTGAAATACACTGTTTTTTCCATCATCCATATTTGAGATGCTTTCTTTATTTATTTTGGTGAGTCCTAGATTATATCGAGCATCTACAAAAACTCCCACAGGAAGTTGGTAACCCAATCCAAAATTCAATCCAAAATCAAACGATTCAGTATTGTCTTTTATGTCTAGCGTTCCACTTCCAATTCCATCTATTTCTCCTTTGGCTTCTGCTTTGCTTAAAAAGCTAAATTGTGGACCTACTTGAATATTGAATCCATCCACTACATAATATTTAGCCATTACTGGAACACTTACATAATCCAGATTGTATTTAGCGGTTGAGTAATCTCCTTTAAGCTCCGCTCCTTGTGTAGAGTAAAGTATTTCTGGTTGTAATGAGAACTGTTCGCTAAAGAACACTTCCGCCAAAACTCCTATGTGGAATCCTGTTTTACTATCCATATCGGAGTTAGTAATATTACTGAAATTAACTCCTCCTTTAGCTCCCAACTTAACATCTGGTACTTGGGCATTTGCAGTAAAAATAAGACTTGCAAATAAAATACTTGTCAAAACAATCTTTTTCATAATTCAATAGGTTTTTGTGATTACTATGGTTTAAAACTAGAGATTTAATATTTACACCAACACTATAGTTTCGTTAAAAAGATAGTTTTTATACTATAGATAACAATACTCAGCTTATTTAAGCATATAATTAACAATGCTGGTGCTGCTATAGACAAATCCTCCACATGAAACAGTAAACGCTTTCCATACGTATCCTATCTTTCTTACTTTTATAAGACATTCATTTCTATATTATCAAATTTAGCTTCCAGCTCGTATGCTGGATTGAGATACTGATTTCAAATCTATAAATATAGATTTAAACAGACATGCGGTACACATACAGTGGTGGATACTAGTATACATATCTCTGACATGTATAATTAATTAAAACACAGTAATAATAAAATAGGGCTTCGAAATAATTCGAAGCCCTATTTGTATAAATTATGTTTAAAAGACCTTAGTCTCTTACTCTTTCTTGGTATTGTCCTTTTTCGGTATCCACACGAATCTTATCACCCACATTAATAAACAATGGTACGTTAACCTCCGCACCAGTTTCTACTGTAGCTGGCTTGGTAGCGTTGGTTGCGGTATTTCCTCTTACTCCTGGTTCGGTTTGTGTAACCTCTAGAATAACGTGCGCTGGAAGCTCCATAGACAAAGGTATACCATCTTCTGCATTGATAAGTATGGTTACCTCCTCTCCTTCTTTCATAAGTTCTGGCGTGTCTACTGCATTTGCTTGTAAAACAATTTGTGTATAATCTTCCGTATTCATAAAGTGAAACTCCTCATCGGCACTATATAAAAACTGAAATTTTTGTGTTTCTACACGAACCTCATCAATTTTATGTCCAGATGGAAAAGTATTATCTAAAGTACGTCCTGTTGTTATACTTTTTAATTTTGTACGAACAAAAGCGGGTCCTTTTCCTGGTTTTACATGAAGAAATTCCACCACTTTATAAATATCATTATTAAAGCGCATACAAAGTCCCCGACGTATATCTGCTGTTGTTGACATCTTATTTTTCCTCTTTAATGGTTAATTAATTTGATTTAAAATAGCCTTTCATAATTCCGCGTTTCGAGTTTTTAATAAACTCCAAAATCTCATCGCGTTCTGGCGTTGCTTCCATTTCGGCTTCTATGATTTCTGCTGCTTGGCTAGTGTTATAATTTTTCTGATATAAATACCTATAGATATTCTGGATCTCTCTAATTTTCTCCGAGTCGAAACCTCTTCTTCGCAATCCTATAGAGTTAATCCCAACGTAGGATAATGGTTCTCTAGCTGCTTTAACATAAGGTGGTACATCTTTACGTACCAACGATCCTCCTGTTATAAAAGCGTGGTCGCCAATTACACAAAACTGATGTACCGCTGTCATTCCTGCTAATATTACATGATCTCCTACCGTAACATGTCCTGCAAGAGTACTGTTGTTTGAGAAGATACAATTATCGCCTACAATACAGTCATGTGCCACGTGGCAATATGCCATAATAAGACAGTTTTTACCAATGATGGTTTTCCCTCTATCTGCTGTTCCCCGGTTTACGGTAACGTATTCGCGAAGTGTAGTTCCATCTCCAATTACGGTAGTGGTTTCTTCGTCTCTATATTTAAGATCTTGTGGAATAGCCGAAATAACTGCTCCTGGAAAAATGGTACAGTTTTTTCCGATTCGTGCTCCTTCCATAATGGTAACATTGGAACCTATCCAAGTTCCTTCTCCAATCTCGACATTGTTGTGTATAGTAACAAAAGGTTCTATTACTACATTTTTAGCGATCTTGGCTCCTGGGTGAACGTATGCTAATGGTTGATTCATTTAGTCATTTTTAATTTTAACAATCTGTGCCATCAATTCTGCTTCTGTAACAATCTGATTATTTGCATAAGCAACACCACCCATATGGATAATACCGCGACGAATTGGTGATAAGAGTTCTAATTTGAATATTAGAGTATCTCCTGGATTTACTCTACGTTTAAACTTAACGTTACTCATTTTCATAAAGTAGGTTAAGTAATTTTCTGGATCTGGTACAGTGCTTAACGCAAGTACGCCCCCTGTTTGCGCCATTGCTTCCACGATTAAAACACCTGGCATTACTGGACTTCCTGGAAAATGTCCTTGGAAGAACGGTTCGTTCATAGTAACGTTTTTTAGGTCTACTACATGCGTGTCCGACAGTTCCA
>DATGMW010000096.1:0-18949 GCA_035307105.1 Flavobacteriaceae bacterium | reverse complement strand
ACACCATTTATCTCAACCGCGTATTTCAGTGCGATTAGGTCTAGCCAGCCACATCTACGTGGACGTCCGGTAGTTGCTCCAAACTCTCTTCCTACTCGAGCTAGGGTAGCGCCATCCTCATCAAATAATTCTGTCGGAAACGGTCCGCTTCCTACACGAGTGGTATATGCTTTAAAAACACCATATACTTTTCCTATGCTAGAAGGCGATACACCTAGTCCAGTACATGCACCTGCTGCGGTGGTATTGGAGGAGGTTACAAACGGATAGGTTCCAAAGTCAATATCTAGTAACGAACCTTGCGCTCCTTCGGCAAGGATAGTTTTCCCATCTTTTTGTGCGGTGTTTAAGTAGTGCTCACTATCGATAAACTTAAGTTCTTTTAGAACCTTTACTGCAAGAAAGAACTCTTCTTCCAATTCCGCTAGGTTATAATCCACTTTCACATCGAAGGATTTAATCATGGCTTCGTGCTTATTGGCTAGTTGGCGGTATTTTTCTTTCCAGTTTGGCAAGTCTAGGTCGCCAACGCGAATACCATTTCTCCCTGTTTTATCCATATAAGTCGGCCCTATACCTTTCAGTGTAGATCCGATTTTTGCCTTTCCTTTCGACGCTTCGCTTGCTGCATCTAGCAGTCGGTGGGTTGGCAAAATAAGATGTGCTTTTCTCGATATAAATAATTTGCTATTTATATCTAGGTTGAATTTTTTTAAATTGTCCAATTCTTTTTTGAAGATCACTGGATCTATTACCACCCCATTTCCTACAACGTTGATTGCATTGTCGTGAAAAATACCGCTAGGTATGGTGTGTAATACGTGTTTCATACCATCGAATTCAAGAGTGTGTCCTGCATTAGGACCGCCCTGAAAGCGTGCTATAATGTTGTAATCTTTAGTAAGGACATCAACAATTTTTCCTTTACCTTCATCTCCCCATTGGAGTCCAAGTAGTAAGTCTACCGCCATAATATGTTAGTTGGATTTTTTTCTTTTTCCGTAGAAATATAACGAGTGATTTGAAATTTCAACATCGAAAACTTCTTCGATGGTTTTTTTTATTGAATGTATTCTAGGGTCGCAAAATTCGATAACCTCGCCATCTTCTAAGATAACGTGATCGTGTTGCTTATCGAAATAAGACTTTTCGTAATGTGCTTGGTTTTGTCCAAACTGATGTTTGCGGACTAAGTCGGACTCTAGCAAAAGCTCTATAGTATTGTATAGAGTTGCACGACTCACACGATATTTCTTATTCTTCATATTGATATAAAGGGATTCAATATCGAAGTGCTCCGTGTGGTCGTAAATTTCTTGTAAAATAGCGTATCGTTCGGGGGTTTTCCTATGCCCTTTCTCTTCTAGGAATGCTGTAAAAACATCCTTAACAATTGCTTGATCAGATAATTTTTTTTCGTTCTCCATAATTCAATGGCAAAGATACTTATTTTTAAGTACGAGTGACTTTTTCAATCCCATTTATTTTTTTCAAATCCTCAATAAGTTTATCCAAGATAGATTTATTGCGAACAGATAGCGTAATTTTACCATTAAATATACCATCATAACTGTCAAAGTTCACGCTGTGCATATTTATATTGTGATATTTAGAAATTACTTTAGTTACTTGGTTTACCAATCCAGGTTGGTCTATTCCAGTAATTTCTATAGCGGTTTTAAAATCGTGTTGTGTGGAATCAATCCATTTCGCTTTTAAAATACGATACGCATAGTTGCTGTGTAGTTGTAGCGCATTTGGGCAATCTTTTTTATGGACTTTTATGCCTTCATTAATTGTTAAAAAGCCAAATACATCATCGCCTGGTAATGGGTTGCAGCAAACAGCCATTTTATAGTCTAGTTTCTCTTCGTCATTTCCGAATACTAACTGATCTAGGTTTTCTGTAAGCTCCGTTTGTGGTGTTTTAGCAGCTGTACCAGCTCTTCGTACTCTGTTTTTGAAGAAATTGAATAGTGCATTATTACGACTTGCAGCGTACTCTTTAAGTTGCTTGTTGTCAATGATTTCTGCACCTACACGATAATAAAGATCCTGACTGGTTTTTAGTTTAAAGAAGCTTACCATCTCATTGATGGACTGCTCGTTTAAGTTGATTCGTAAAGACCGCAGTTTTCTGGTAAGTATTTCTTTTCCTTCTGCTGCAATTTCTCGTTTTCCTTCTCGTAGAGCGCCTCTAATTTTATTTCTAGCTTTTCCAGTAGTAACGTAATCCAACCAGTTAGCAGATGGTTTGGTGTTTTTTGAGGTGATAATCTCTACTTGATTTCCACTTTTCAGTACGTGGCTTAATGGTACAAGTTTTCCGTTTACCCTAGCGCCACGGGTTTTTAATCCGATTTCGGTATGTATCTGAAATCCAAAGTCCAATGCAGTAGCGCCTTTAGGTAAAGAATACAATTCTCCTTTGGGTGAAAAAACAAATATTTCTTTGGCATAGAGGTTCAGCTTAAATTCTTCTACAAAATCCACCGCGTTTAAGTCTGGATTTTCTAAGCTGTCTTGGAGCTTATTCAACCAAAGGTCTAAGCCAGCATCCTCCTTACTGTCGTTATTTTTATATTTATAATGAGCGGCATATCCTTTTTCGGCAATTTCATTCATTCTATGACTGCGTATTTGCACTTCTACCCACCTGCCTTTTGGTCCCATAACAGTAATGTGTAAGGCTTCATATCCAGTGGATTTGGGAGAGGATATCCAATCGCGTAAACGAGTAGGGTTGGGGCGGAAGTGATCGGTTACAATAGAATAAATTTTCCAAGCAAGAAACTTCTCTTCCTCTGGTTTGCAGTCGTAAACAATTCGGATGGCAAACTTGTCATACACTTCATTATAGGTAATGTTCTGCACTTTCATTTTCTTTCGAATCGAGAAAATAGATTTTGGTCTGCCTTTGATGGAGTATTCCAAATTCTCTGTATCTAAAGATTCCTTAATAGTGCTAGTAAAGTCCTCAATATAAGCATCTTGCTCCTCCTTACTATCTTTTACTTGATCTACAATTTCTTGATAAATCTCTGGCTCGGTATACTTAAGACCTAAATCCTCTAGTTCTGACTTTATATTATACATCCCAATACGATGGGCGAGTGGCGCATAAATATATAATGTTTCCGAGGCTATCTTCTCTTGCTTGTGTCTTGCCATGGAGTCCATAGTCTGCATATTATGCAGTCTGTCGGCAATTTTAATAATAATAACACGAATATCTTCGTTGAGCGTAAGAAGCATCCTACGGAAGTTTTCGGCTTGCAGTGAAACATCCATGTCTACCGACATATTTGCTATTTTGGTCAGGCCATCTACAATCTTAGCCACATTTTCGCCAAAAAGCTCGCGCATGTCTTCTACTGTGTAGTCGGTATCTTCTACCACATCATGCAGTAAGGCTGCCGCTATACTAGTTGCATCCAAACCTATCTCGGAGGCAACTATTCGTGCTACAGCAATAGGGTGGAAGATATAGGCTTCTCCCGACTTTCGACGTTGGTCTTTGTGCGCATCTACCGCAACATCAAACGCTTGTCTAATCAGTTTTTTGTCTTTGTCGGTTAAAGTCTGGTAGCTAATTTTTAATAACTCCTTGTATTGCCGTGCAATTGCTTTATTTTCTTTTTTAATATCTATTTCTGTCATAGGTGTAATGATACATGGTTATATATGCCGTTGCAGGTTATTCTTGTCTAGAGCAAGATACACATAAAGATACTAAATATAAGGGAAGTGATTCGACTTTGAAAATCAAACCAAATAATTATCAAAACAGTCTTTTGCCTTCCCTTCGAGTCCTTTGGTAAATGTGTGCTTAAACATGGGTTCTCCTTGGCTATTTGTATCATTTATTGGTTGCTTGCAAACAACTAATAGCTCTGAATTGTGAGACTTATGATAATAGCCCAGCTATAAAGAATAAAATACCGTATTGCCATATTTGTGAGATTCTGAATTTGTTGAGTCTATATTGTATATTTCTTTTATTTTTAAGATGATCGCTTAGGTAAAAGTTGTATTTATATTAACATATTTAACAAAGTAGTTCTCATAATTTTCATTAGTATTGTATGAATCAAAGCTACTATATGATAAAAAATTACTCTTATAAATTTTTAAATGTAGTATAATTATGGCTAGACCAGTGTTTCAGTACACGAAGTCTGTACTAATGAAAGTTAGTTTCGATGTGAATCTATTTTGCAAGGAACTACAGAAGGCATTAACACAATTATTGCCACATGAAATTGAAGAGCTTAAAGATTGGCTTGAATCGCTTATATCTGAAAAACCAGAGCTTAATTATTGTATGGTATTGATAGATTCTTAGTCAAAATTAAATAACATCGTTTTGATTATTTCTTGAGTATTGGGCTGATTATTTTTACATCAGAAAATACTATAGAGGCTCTTACTACCCCCATAATTACTTTATGGAGTGCATCCGTAATTTGTTGTTTTAACTCGTTATCACTAAAAATAAGACTTACTTCTCGTGCAGGAGATGGGTCTTCAAAATAACGAAGATTTTCTTTATGAGGCAGGTTTAAAGTATGTAAATAAGGGAGTAAGGTAATGCCCATACCCTTATCTGCAAGTTTTATCAATGTTTCAAAACTTCCACTCTGCAGTTGGAAGTTGTCTGTATTCATTTTCCTTGATGCAGAGCATAAGTTCAGAACACCATCGCTAAAGCAATGGCCATCTTCCAAGAGTAGAATCTGTGAAATATCTAAATTTTCTGGTCGAATTTTTCCTTGTTGGTGCAATGGGAACTTCGCAGGAATATAACCTACAAAAGGCTCGAAGTATAAAATTCTTTCTCGAATACCCTCTTCTTCTAGTGGTGTAGCAGCAATGCCAGCATCTAGATTTCCATCTTTTATTTGTTGTATAATCTTTTCGGTATTCAGCTCGTGAATCTGCAGTTTGACTTGTGGGTGTCTTTTTGTGAAGTTCTGTAAAAACATGGGTAATAAAGTAGGCATAATAGTAGGGATAATTCCCAAATTAAATTCGCCACCAATAAACCCTTTGCCCAAATCCACAATATCTTGCATTCGTTTGGCTTCGTTCACTATATTTTTCGCCTGTTCTATTATTTTCACCCCTATATCGGTCAACCGCAAAGGCTTTTTCGTACGATCAAAAATCAAGGTGTCCAACTCTATTTCGAGCTTTTGAATTTGCATGCTTAATGTAGGTTGTGTTACATGACAAGACTCGGCGGCCCTGGTAAAGTTTTTATGTTCTGCTACCGCTAATACGTATTCTAATTGCGTGATTGTCATAAATAAACAATTTAAAAAAAGTGAGGATAAAACTAATTAAATAAGCCTAGATAACAGCAATTTTGAGTGATTAGATAATCGATTTAGGTATAAAAATACCGTTATTAAAACCTTATCTAGCTTTTGTTGAAATTTCACTGTCTTTCATTAGTTTATGATAAAGTAATACACTTCCTAATATAGGGAATATACTTGCAAGCATGTTGATAATTGCATTTATTGTAGAGGTAATTGCAAAATTCATTTGACTGATTTCCCCAGCTTCTGCTAAATTTCCTGCTATGAGAGAGACAGGAAGTAATAGTAGCGTTCTTGCGCCTATGTAAATCAAGTAAAAGACGAATAAATAACCGAGACTCATAAACCATTTCGAGCCGATGAGTCGAAAGCTTTTGCTTAGGGCATGAAATATTTTAGAATCTTCAAAAACCACTATAGTGGTAGCTAATGCAAGAGAAACACCGAAGTAGATCCCAGGAATTACAAAAGAAACAAGACCGAAAATTACCATGCTGATATAAAAAAACTGTACGATAAATATTTTTGGGAACTCATAAAGCAGTTCATTCCACATCTCTTTATTGGTTAGTAACCTACCCTTATTATTGCTGTAATTTCGAAGATACACCAAAGTGACAGATAAAAATACTAGCCAAACAAACGCTTGTGCAAGAACAGCAAGCCAAATTTTCTTCCAATCTAGAGTAGGCAGGGCAGCCTCTAATTGCTCCATGTCATTGTTTATCAATCCACTTATAGCATGCAGTTCTGAATGATAGGTAAGTATGGCTAAAGGTATAAAAAGAGGAAACACCCACCAGGTATAATATCTAAGCAGGTTTCTGCTTTCTAGTTTTAAAAACTGAACGGCAGTTCGGATTATTTCGGACAAGTTCCGACTTTCATTGAAATTAATTTCTTCCATTTAAGAGGTGTTAGGCTAATGACCTGCAAAGTACCTGAAAATTAGCATGTGATACAACTTTATATTGCCTACTTCTATTTGTTATAATAGAAAAATATAAAGGATTTATGCTATTTGTGGCTAGGATGTTTTTTCATAGATTTGTGAACTACCAAAATATTACGGTATCTTTGGAACTTCTATTGTTACAATGGAGGTTAAGTGAGAGATCAAACTCTAATTCCATGGTGCTTTTACATTAAAAGTTTGGAGGAGTACCCTTATCAAGTTGAAATTATCTTCAATTGAATATTTATTGTTAAGAAACAGCCCGTAAAGAATGTTTTATTATTTTGACTTATTAGGAACCGGAGCATTTGCAGCTTCTGGGGTTTTGGCTGCCATACATAAGCGTATGGATTTTTTTGGCATCTTTATAATTGCATTCGTAACTGCGGTTGGGGGAGGAACTTTACGCGACCTGCTTTTGGGAGTAGATGTTGCATGGATGCGAGATTTAAACTACCTGTACGCTACTATAACAGCTACTATTTTCACGATGATCTTCCATAAACAAGTAGATCGAAATACTTGGTCTTTGGCGGTTTTGGATAGTATAGGTATGGGCGTTTTTACTGTGGTAGGAATAGAAAAGGGATTGGCAAACGAGCATGTAGCGATTATCTGCATTACCCTTGGAACCATGTCCGCCTGTTTTGGTGGGGTAATCCGAGATATCTTGTCCAATGAAATCCCAATAATATTTAAGAAAGAAATCTATGCCACAGCTTGTATTATTGGTGGATTAGTTTACTTTGGACTCAAGTATTTAAGCGTTCCAGACGGTCAGTTAACCTTATATGTTGCTAGCACCGTAGTGGTAATTCGTTTGTTGAGTTTGTTTTTCGACCTATCTTTACCTAATATTTATCGAGATGAAAAAAGTTAATCTAGGACACTTGCTTTTATATAAATCAACTGTATAGGCCACTCTCCGCCATCGGTTTCTAGTTCCGATATTTTCTTTGCAATATCTAAACCTTCTACTACCTCACCAAAAATAGTGTAACTATCATTTAAGTGTCTTCCTGAGACTGGTTCTCCAACAAAGATAAAAAATTCATAAGGGGCGGTTTGATGGCCTGGATTATCTCGATATTCTTTGGCACCAGAAACGGTTCCTAGCCTGTGTGTTCTTGAGAGATTTATTTCTGCAGGCAACAAATAGTGTCTGCCAATTGCATTACGTGTCTGCCCGACCTCTTTACTATCGTTACTACCAGCTTGGATAATGAAATCTTTTGCTACCCTGTGGAAGGTAGTTAAATCAAAATAACCTTCTTTTACTAAAAAGATAAAATTAGCGCGATGCAATGGCGTGTCTTCATATAATTGTATAACGATATCTCCTAAATTTGTTTCTAGCTTTACTCTTGTTTCTGGATTATCTTTGCCGTAGTTTTTAAAAAATTTTGGAGCAGATTTTGTGGTTAATGCCTTCCAATCTGGACTGTTATAAGTATTTGAATCGTCGATTATTTCAGGTGTATTTTTTTCTTGGACGGATGTATCTTTTTTAACCTTTACAGAATCTACTGAAGATGTAGGAATAGAAATGTTTTCCTTTTTTGTATCTTGACAAGAATATAAAAGGCATGCAATGCCGAGGATTAGACCGTAATAAACTTTTTGTAATGACATTCGATAAATTTAAAAATCTTTATACAAACATACAAAATATGCCTTTGCCTGGTGAAAATAGCCAGCTAAAGATGGCACCAGCCGCAAGGTTGGTAGAGGAGAAAATATTATCTAAACAAGCGAATAACGCTAGAAAAGCCGGAGTAATGGTGTTGTTTTATGGAGAGAACGATCTTCATGTAGCATTGATTCGAAGAACCTATGATGGTTCGGTACATTCAGGACAAATATCATTTCCAGGCGGAGAGTTGGAAAGTGTAGATAAAAACCTATTAGATACTGCCAAAAGAGAATTGTATGAGGAGATTGGGGTGCGGGAGGAAAAGTATGAAGTTATAAAAGAGCTCACGGACATTTACATACCACCAAGCAACTTCTATGTACAGCCTTACTTAGCCATCTGCCATACACCTCCCATATTTTATAAGCAAGATTTGGAAGTAGCAGAAGTGCTCCAAGTACCGATTAAGCAAGTGCTAGATGATAATAATCTTATTAATACAGAGTTGAAATCAGCCTACAATACCATTATTGAAGTGCCTGCTTTTAAATTCGATGGGCATATTGTTTGGGGAGCAACTGCTATGATATTACACGAAGTACGGGATTTGATAAAACATGTTAACCAGCAAATAGCATAATTATGTATATTTGGAAACTTCTTGAAAATAGAGTTAGAAAACGTTTATGAAAATTTTTAAAAGAAACCCGTTTGGACATATACTGTTTATAAAGCTTTGGTTGATTCGTATTATGGGTGCAGCTACTCATAGAAGATTTAAAGGTTTTAATAAGCTGGAAATAATAGGTAGTGAGGTGTTGAGAAATTTGCCAGACAATAATGTATTGTTTGTCTCCAATCATCAAACTTATTTTGCCGATGTAGTGGCGATGTTTCATGTCTTTAATGCAAGCTTACACGGAAGAGAAGATAATATTAAAAATATAGGCTATTTATGGCGTCCTAAACTCAACATATATTATGTTGCAGCAAAAGAAACGATGCAAGATGGATTTTTACCAAAAGTTCTAGCTTATGCTGGTTCTGTAAGTATTGAGCGTACATGGCGTGAAAAAGGAGAAGACGTAAATCGCCAAGTAAAAATGAGCGATATAAGCAGTATTAATACCGCTTTAAAAGATGGGTGGGTAATCACTTTTCCGCAAGGAACCACAAAACCATGGCGACCCATTCGAAGAGGAACTGCCTATATCATAAAAAGAAATAAGCCCATTGTTGTACCCATTGTAATAGATGGATTTAGACGGTCTTTTGATAAAAAAGGAATGCGCATAAAAAAACGTGGTATTTTGCAATCGATGGAAATAAAAGCACCATTGGAAATAGATTATGAAAATGAATCGGTAGATGAAATCGTGGAGAAAATCGAATACGCTATCGAACAACATCCTTCTTTCTTGAAAGTAATTCCTGAAAAAGAATTGAAAAAACAACGAGAACTGGACAAGTTAAGGCATTGGCGACAAGAAGATGAAGGGGCAGATACGGAGGAATAAAGTTCTTTTATAGGCAATAAGTAAAAAACCTTTTTTCTTACTCTATTGGTAAGAAAGAAGGTTTTTTACTTCTCCTTAGCCTTCGCTTCGGCGGATGAGAGATTGGGTTTGGTTTTCAGATGCTCTAGGTATAATATAGATCAAGCCTAATTCAATATACATATACTAAATGCTCTGCTTCAGGTTAGTAAGTTCATTGGGCGGTTTTAAGTAGTTTTCCTTAAAATCGCAAGAGTACTTTTGACTTCTGGTTATACTTTATTCTCTTCTTGCTTTGTTTTTATTGATTTCATCTTGTAATTCTCGGCGAACTTTCTGCTCTCGCTCTAACGAACGCTTTCTTAAGCTATCTAGTTCACTCTCCGTTTCAGCAAGCTTTTCTCTGGCATCTTTTGTATCATTATGTCTCTTTTTAAAACTGAAAAATAAGATGCTCGATACGAATAATAACGCTATAATGATACTCCACATAATGAAGTTGTAGGTAGATTTTTGTGTGGAAATACCGAGGAAATTTATGTTCTCTACTTTTTTCTGTGTCTGTTCTAACTCCACATTTAACCCTTCGATTTGGTGGGTAATGCTATCGATTTTATTGTTCTGCTCTAAAATAACACTTTCTGACTCGGTAATGGTAGCCTTTAGAGTAGAAATGGAATCGCGAATATTTCGCTGTAACACACCAAGTTCCGAAATCTTAATAACCTTATAGGTTTGATAGGTGTTGGAATTTTCGATTAAATCCGAAAATTGGCTATCTATGGTATGGCTTTTTTGCTCTTGACTAATACCGGTAAAACTTATGAATAATGCACTTAAAAAAATTATCTTTTTCATCATTGGGAGATGGGTTCTAAAATGTCGTTTAACGAGTGAGGTTTAAGATATTACTTTAATAATCTAAAAGGGGGAGTAGAAGAAAATCAAATATAATAAAAAACTATCACAACCTATACCATATAAAGGCTACGAAATTGAAATTGTATATTTTCATTAGTTATTTACAGAAAGTCTCCATTCTTCTGGGTTAATTAATACTCTTCATTTTTGTATTTCATATTGTGATACAAACGCATATTCATGGATAGAAGCCTTTGAAGATGCTTTGTAGACTTGGAGGTTTTCCGTTTATGGACTAACCTTTTTTTAATTACTGTTCTCATAGCTGGTAAATTTTGATGCTAAACTAGTGTAACTAGTCTTTAAGTAATACCAAAATAATGTGTTTAACTTTACTTTATTAGCATATTATAAATTTCTTTATCTATTAGAATCCTATAACGAATTTCCTAGTTTACTTAAACCATAGGAATTAAGGTCTTTTTAACTAATTTACTAGCATCAATTATGTAGTTTTATTTTGTTTTAGATTTGATTAACCTGCACGCTATTCTATACTTATGAAAAACTTATTTAATGTCCTTTTTTTATTTCTCCTTATTATTCCATTTTCTAACGCACAAATCCGAACACCCGAAGCCAGCCCTGCTCAAAAACTAACGCAGATGGTTGGGATTACAGAAGTTACTATAGAATATGCTAGGCCCTCGGTGAAGGGACGAGTGGTTTTTGGTGACTTAGTGCCTTATAATCAACTTTGGCGAACAGGAGCTAACTGGAATACAAAGATAAGTTTCGATGAGCCAGTAACAGTGGGTGGCGTTACGCTGGAACCAAACACCTATGCATTGTACTCCATTCCAAATTCCTACGAATGGGAGGTTATATTCTATAAAGACACTACCAATTGGGGTTTACCAGAAGAATGGGACGAAGATTTGGTGGCGGTTAGGGTGAAGGCGGAGGTGATGACTTTACCTATAAATTTTGAAAGCTTTACCATCGGTTTAGATAGAATAACACATGACTCAGCAAACCTTGAAATTATATGGGAGAAAACCTTCATAAGCATTCCGTTGCATTTTGACACGGACGAGATTGTAACCGCTTCTATAATGGAAACATTAAAAAATCCAGAAGCAACAGATTATTATGCGGCGGCCCTATATTATTTAGAAGCAGATAAAGACATGGAACAAGCCAAAGAGTGGATCAATAAAGCTATAGATATGATGGGCAAGGATGCAGAGTATTTTGTTTATCGCCAACAGGCTTTAATCTACGCCAAGTTAGGCAATAGAAAAGAGGCGATAAAGGCTGCAGAGAAATCACTGAAACTTGCAGAAGAAGCAGATAATCAAGATTATGTACGATTGAATAAACGATCTTTAGAATCTTGGCGACTGTAGAAGAAACTAAATGCTTGCAGAGTCTTCACTGGTTTTAGAATCTTCCTCTTCTTTTTTGGCAATTTTTCTTTTTAAACTCTCAATGTTTTCTTCTTTCAGGATAGATATGCCTTTCTGTAACATCATACTGTTCGGGAAGGTGGTTATTTTATCATCTAGCCCTCTAATAATTACCTGAAACGTGCGAATGTCTTCAATATATCCATAGATAGAATCCTCCTCGCCTTCATGAATTTTTATAAAATCGCCTATCCTATAAGGGAAAGAAAAGAACATGATAATGCCACTAGTGATGTTGCTTAAAATAGACCATTGTGCAAAGAAAGCAACACCGATTACTGCAAAGATAGAGGACAGAAAAAGACCTACATCTTTTGGCTGAAAACCCCATAGTAGCGGAAGAAACACTATTAATAAAAAAGCAAACAAGTAATTTATAAACTTTTTTACAAATGCCGTTCTAGTGTGTAAGCGCCCCCATTTTGAAGCGATTTTATTGATGGTGCTGAATACAATAGTTCTAGTAATGATAATAAAAGCGAATAAAACCAAGGTGAAGATTAGTTTATTGCCATAAAAGTCAAGGAATTCCATTCTCTATATCTTTTAAAATTGTTGGATGAAAACAATATAAATCTGTAAGCCAATCTATCTTTTTAGGATTGGAATAAGATAAGTTAAAGTATAGCCATATCCTATTCCAAAGCTACTAGTATCGTAAGTTCTATTAAATCCTGGGGCATATAATATGCCGAAATTATCTGGTCGTGTCTCGCTCATAGATGTTTTTAACTCTATGTGTAAATCCAAAAACAAGTTTTTAAAGAGTTCTGTTTTAACTCCGAACTGAAATTCCAACCAATGTAGATTTAAATTATCAAAAACTTCGTTCACCTCTCTAATTTCTGTAGGTAATTCTCTATTTGTATTATATACTCGGTAGGAGTGAAGGGTTTCTTTAAATCCAGAATAGCCATATCTAAGGCCAACATAAATAGCATTGTTCATATCTAGCCAATTATTGTAAGCGTTGTAGTCTACGCCTACTTTAAAGTAATTCCCTTCTATATCGGCGCGTAAAAAATCTTTATCCCATTCTTTTTTTTCATTGCCAAATTCTGCAGCGACATAGAATTTATTACTAATACGTATATCTCCATTAACGGAAAATCCACGATAATCATCGCTAATTGCTGTTCTCGCTAGCTTACTAATATCGGTGCCCACACGAATTCCGTAAGGTTTTTTTATGGGAATCGTGTCTGTTGTCGTTTCCTCTTGAGCCCATAGATTCGTATAACCTAATAAACTAATGCAAAATAGTAATATGAGCGCTTTTCTCATTATCTACGATTGGATTTAATATGGTTATAAATTTTGCCCAAGTGGGAGTATTGTCTGAATTCGGAATATCTTCTGCTTCCAAATTGGTGTATCGCATTCTATAGCCACAAGCTCTACTTACGTAAATCTCTTCTCTATAATAATCGAATTGATAGATATTCGTATGCGGAACGTCCTCTTTAAGAATAGTAAAAGAATACGTGCTTCTATCTGCTTCAGTAGAAAGTGGGATGCTTATAGTATCTGCTGGGGCATCCCAAACAAGCGTGTCGTACTCCAGATTTCTTACCTTGAGATGCGCAAGGGGTTTTGCTACTCCAGAAGCTCTATTATCCGAAAAACTAATCACCAATTTTGGTGTGGTTTGTGTCTCTTCCGAACAAATATCATCTGCGGTACACCCAGCATAGGTGCTTACAATGAGGAGTAATATAAGGGCTTTTGCTAACTTATGCATAGACGCTAAATTACGATAACTTCTCTAAAAGAACAACGTTTTCCACATGATGCGTTTGTGGGAACATATCTACTGGTTGCACTTTGGTTAATTTATAGTGTTCCTTAAGCATTTCTAAATCTCTTGCTTGTGTAGCCGAATTACAGCTCACGTACACAATACGTGGTGCAGCGATAGTAATAAGTTGTTTCACTACATCTGGATGCATTCCTTCCCTTGGTGGATCGGTGATAATTAAGTCGGGACTACCGTAGGTACTCGCAAAATTATCGTCGAATACTTTGCGCATATCTCCCACTAAAAAAGTGGTGTTATCTATGTTATTTCGCTTTGCATTTTCTTCTGCAGCAAGAATAGCATCGGGCACAGCCTCCACACCGATTACTTTTTTCGCGTCCTTAGCTACAAACTGAGCAATGGTACCTGTTCCGGTATATAGGTCATATACTATCTCATCACCTTTCAAAGCAGCGAAATCCCTAACTATTTTGTATAAAACGTAGGCTTGTTTGGAATTCGTTTGGTAGAAAGACTTTGCATTTACTTTAAACTTTAAACCTTCCATTTCTTCCATAATGTGGTCCTCTCCGTAATGTACCTGAACATCTAGATCGTATATAGTGTCGTTTCCTTTGTCGTTTATCACATATAGTAACGAAGTGATGCTAGGGAATTCTTTTTGAATGGCGTTTAGTAATACTTCATTATTCTCATCTTCATGATGGAATTGGATAAGTACCATAACATCTTCCGTGCTAGAGGTTCGAATCATCAAGTTGCGAAGAAGTCCTTCTTTTTTCCGAACATCAAAAAATGGCATTTCTAGCTCAATAGCTTTCGCTTTCACAAAATCGCGAATGGCATTGCTTGGTCCTCCCTGCAAATGACATTTGTTTAAATCCAAGATTTTATCCCACATTCCTGGAATATTGAATCCTAATGCATTCTTGTTTTCTATCTCTTCTCCGCTATCGATTTGCTCTCTTGTCAACCATTTGTTGTTGCTAAAAGAAAACTCCATTTTATTGCGATAAAAGTATTGCTCTTCCGATCCTACAATAGGAGAAACCACTTCGGGAAGTTCTACTTTTCCAATGCGAACAAGATTATTCAACACCTCTTTTTCCTTGTAGAATAACTGGCTTTCATATTGCATATTCTGCCATTTACATCCGCCACAAGTCCCAAAGTGTTCACAAACGGGTGTACTTCGCTTATCGGAATAGCTAACCACCTCGGTTACTCTTGCGTGATAAAAACCTTTTCGTTTTCTGTAGGTTTGTACATTTACTACATCACCAGGAACAGCATTGTCTATAAATACAACACGTCCATCAGGGGCCTTAGCTACCGCTTTGCCTTTTGCTCCAGCATCTATTACTTGTAGATTCTCGAACTCTATATGTTTATTACGTCTTCTCTTTGCCATAGCCGCAAAAGTAATGCTTTTTACTATCTATATAACTAAGAAGTATAAAAATAACTCCCATTTAAACAAGGTGCTCAAAAGGATACAACTATCAAAGCCAATTTATTTTCATAGTTATCTTGTAAGTGCTATAGGTATTTAAATTAAATAGTATGGAGGTTCTATATAAGCAGTAGCTAGAAATACTAGGGTTTGCTGTTAATCAAAATATTTAGTTTTCCGTTTTCCTAAATTATATAGATTTATTGGTGTTATAATTATACAAAAAAGAATAAAAGATAAATAAAAACATAAATATAGTTTTATATTGCGCTATTAAATGTAATTTAAATAAAAAAGAAGTATGTGTGGAATTGTTGGTTATATAGGACACAGAAAAGCATATCCAATTATTATAAATGGATTGAAAAGATTGGAATACCGAGGCTATGACAGTGCAGGAATTGTATTGTCGACTAAAGAAGGGTTTGACTTAGTAAAAACAAAAGGAAAGGTTTCAGAATTAGAGCATATATCTACTTCCATCGACCACACACCAACGGTCGGAATTGGACATACACGTTGGGCTACTCATGGAGTTCCGAATGATGTAAATTCGCATCCTCATTTATCAAATAACGGACGTATTGCTCTTGTTCATAATGGAATTATTGAAAACTACGAGTCGATTAAAAAAATATTGATGGAGAAGGGATATTTTTTTGAAAGTGAAACGGATACCGAAGTACTAGTGAATTTCATTCAAATGTTTCAAGAGGAGCAAAATTTAAATATAAGAGATGCCATCCGCTTAGCTTTAAATGAAGTGGTTGGTGCCTATGCAATAGCAGTTTTAGATAACCAAGATCTAGATGGTATTGTAGTAGCTCGTTTAGGAAGTCCGTTGGCGATTGGGATAGGGGAAAAAGATTTCTTTATAGCCTCAGATGCTTCACCATTCATAGAATACACAAAAGATGCTATCTATTTGGAAGACGGGGATATGGCTTCTATTCGTTTGGGAGAGGAAGTCGCCATTAATACCATATTCAATAATGAGCCGGTATCTCTAGATATTCAAGAGTTACAATTAAATATAGAGGCTATTGAGAAAGGAGGATATGAGCACTTTATGTTGAAAGAGATCTATGAGCAACCGCGTTCTATTAGAAATGCCATGCGTGGTCGTCTATTAGTAGAGGAAGGAATTATTAAAATGGCGGGTGTTTGGGATAATCAAAATCGTTTCCTTAATGCAAAGCGCATTATTATTGTTGCTTGTGGCACTTCGTATCATGCCGGACTTGTTGCAGAGTACATGTTGGAAGATTTTGCTCGTATTCCTGTAGAAGTGGAATATGCTTCGGAATTTAGATATCGAAATCCAATAATCTACGAAAGTGATGTGGTAATTGCTATTTCTCAATCAGGGGAAACCGCCGATACTTTGGCTGCATTAAAATTAGCGAAAGACAAAGGGGCATTTATATTTGGCATCAATAATGTGGTTGGATCTTCCATTGCACGAATTACCGATGCAGGTGCTTACATACATGCTGGTCCCGAAATAGGAGTTGCATCCACCAAGGCATTCACTGCGCAGCTAACCATTCTAGCATTGATCGCCTTGAAGATAGGGAAGAAGAAAGGAGAATTGAGTGAAGAGAAATACCATAATTTAACCAGAGAGTTAGATCGTATTCCTGAATTAGTAGAGAAAGTATTAAAGGATTGCGAAGGGAAAGTGGAAGCAATTGCAGCGAAATATAAAGAGAGTCACAATGCGATATATTTAGGACGTGGATATAATTATCCATCGGCTTTAGAAGGTGCTTTAAAACTGAAAGAGATTTCCTATATCCACGCAGAAGGTTATCCAGCAGCAGAAATGAAGCATGGCCCTATCGCTTTATTGGATGAAGAGATGCCTGTTATTGTGATTGCAACCAAAGGAGGTAGTTACGATAAAGTGGTTTCCAATGTGCAAGAAGTGAAGTCTAGAAGTGCGCGTGTTATTGCAGTAGTTAGCGAAGGAGATGAGCAAATTGTTGCTTTGGCAGACGACCATATCTTTATTCCCGATATAGCAGAAGAGTTTACTCCAATTTTAGCTGCTATTCCCTTACAACTACTATCTTATTGGATAGCCGTAAAGTTAGGTAGAAACGTGGACCAGCCACGGAATTTAGCGAAATCAGTTACGGTGGAGTAATCTTTTGAGTATACCTACTTTACTGAAAAGCATTGGAAAGTAGTTCAATAAAATTAGAGCGATAAGGTTTGTAATCCTATTAGCAGTCCTTGTTAATAGGATTACGCTTTGCTATATAGCTATGGGAGGTAGAAGAAACCTTCGATTTATTAAGCATGCTTTATTATCAATTGCTTTTAGTGCTACAACATTTTCATCTAGTCGTTACAGTATAGCTGAATGTACCCCCGTTTTTTTTAATATTCATCCTGTTTTTGAGCTTGAATGGAGAATATGTAATCCTTTTTAATAGCTATATAACTAAGAATTATAAAAATAACTCCTATAAAATTAGTAAATTGCGTACCAAAGTAATTAAACAAGACTCCATTTTTAATGTGGTTCTTGTTGTTTTAAAAAGTAAAATTTATGGCAGAAGTGAAAAATTCACGCACAAGTGCAGATTATATAGAATTAGAGAAAAAATACGGAGCAGATAACTACGAGCCACTTCCGGTGGTTTTGGAGCGTGCAGAAGGAGTATTTATGTGGGATGTAGAGGGAAAGAAGTATTATGATTTTCTCTCTGCTTATTCCGCAGTAAACCAAGGGCATTGCCATCCAAGGATTATTAAAAGTCTACAAGAGCAATCGCAAAAACTTACGTTGACCTCTCGTGCGTTTTATAACGACCAATTAGGGCAGTTTGAAAAGTATGCTACAGAATTGTTTGGGTACGATAAATTACTTCCTATGAATTCTGGTGCAGAAGCAGTAGAGACTGGATTGAAAATTGCTCGTCGTTGGGCTTATGAAAAGAAGGGCGTTCCAGAAAATCAAGCAGGAATTATAGTATGTGAGAATAACTTTCACGGAAGAACCACTACCATTATCTCTTTCTCCAACGATCCTGTAGCAAGAGATTCTTACGGACCTTACACCCAAGGTTTCTATAAAGTAGCTTATGATGACCTAGAGGCTTTAGAAGCTTTATTGGAGAAAGAGGGGAAGAATATCGCAGGGTTTTTAGTAGAGCCTATCCAAGGAGAAGCAGGTGTTTACGTACCGCAAGAAGGATACTTAAAGAAAGCAAAAGAGCTTTGTGAGAAACACAATGTGTTGTTTATTGCCGATGAAATCCAAACAGGAATTGCACGAACTGGAAAATTACTAGCAGTAGATCATGAAAATGTAAAGCCAGATATCTTATTGCTTGGAAAAGCATTGAGTGGTGGGGTGTATCCAGTATCCGCAGCATTGGCAAACGATGCTATTATGGACGTGATTACACCAGGGTCGCATGGATCAACTTTTGGAGGGAATCCAATTGCAGCTGCTGTAGCAATGGAAGCGCTAAAGGTTATAGAGGAGGAGAACCTTGCCGAAAATGCAATGGTATTGGGTGAGCGTTTCCGAACTGCAATGAATAAATTTATAGCATCTAACAACATTGTAAAGCTAGTGCGTGGAAAGGGTTTGTTAAACGCAATTGTTATTAACGATAGCGAGGATAGCGATACCGCTTGGAACATTTGTTTAAAACTTCGAGATAATGGCTTGCTGGCAAAGCCAACACATGGAAATATCATTCGTTTCGCCCCTCCGTTGGTAATGACCGAAGCGCAGCTGGACGACTGTATAAGTATTATAACAAAAACACTAAAGGAGTTCGAAAAATAAGAAGCTATCTTTTTAAAAGAGCAGCCACGAGTTTACTGCTTGTGGCTGTTTTACTTTATGAATTATCCCAAATAGTAGTATGGTGATGAAAAAAGGCGATACGGTCTCTGCTATAGATGAAGACGTAACTGGAGTAGTGGAGAAAATAAAAGGAGAGGAAGTTTGGATTTTGGTAGATGGCTTCTCACTGC
>DATGMW010000095.1:0-10084 GCA_035307105.1 Flavobacteriaceae bacterium | reverse complement strand
ACATTTTTGTATCTTCGTATGATTTAAAATTTATTTATGAAAAGTGCAAAAGATTATATTGAACAAAACAAGGATCGTTTTCTAGACGAACTTATCGACCTGTTAAAGATTCCAAGCATCAGTGCCGATTCAGCATACAAGGAAGAGGTAGCTAAAGCAGCTAAAGTTGTGGAAGAGCGTTTAAAAGAAGCTGGATGTGACCATACGGAAATCTGTGAAACACCAGGACATCCGATCGTATATGGAGAGAAAATCATAGACAAGAACCTTCCTACCGTATTGGTTTATGGACATTACGATGTGCAACCGCCAGATCCATTAGAACTATGGACTAGCCCACCTTTTGAACCAGTTATAAAGAAAACCGAGCAACATCCCGAAGGAGCGATTTATGCTCGTGGTTCTAGCGACGACAAAGGACAGATGTATATGCACGTGAAGGCGTTAGAGTATATGATAAAAACCGACCAGCTACCATGTAACGTTAAGTTTATGATAGAAGGGGAAGAAGAAGTAGGAAGTGTAAACTTAGGTGGCTTCGTAGAGCAAAATAGAGAGAAATTAAAGAATGACATTATCCTTATCAGCGATACTGGCATGATCTCTAACGAGCATCCATCCATCACTACTGGACTTCGAGGGCTGAGTTATGTAGAGGTAGAAGTTACTGGAGCAAATCGCGATCTACACAGTGGATTGTATGGCGGCGCAGTAGCCAATCCAATAAATGTGCTTACCAAGATGATTGCTTCGCTACACGATGAGGACAAACACATTACCATTCCTGGATTCTATGACGACGTTGAGGAAATGAGTAAAGAAGAGCGCTCCAAAATGGCAGAAGCACCGTTTGTTTTAGAGGACTACAAAAAAGCGCTAGACATCGATGCTGTATATGGAGAGAAAGGATATACTACTAACGAACGTGCATCGGTACGACCAACACTCGATGTGAATGGAATTTGGGGTGGGTATATTGGCGAAGGTGCAAAAACGGTGATTGCTAGCAAGGCATACGCTAAGATTAGCATGCGTTTAGTACCAAATCAAAACTGGGAGAAGATTACCGAACTGTTTAAAAATCACTTTGAATCTATCGTTCCAGAAGGCGCAAAGGTAGAAGTAAAACCACATCACGGTGGACAAGCGTATGTAACGCCAATAGATCATGTTGGATATAAAGCTGCTGAAGCTGCTTACACAGAAACTTTTGGAAAAACACCAATCCCACAAAGAAGTGGAGGGAGTATTCCTATCGTATCTTTATTTGAACAAGAGCTAGGTAGCAAGGTCATCTTGATGGGCTTCGGTCTGGCAAGCGATGCAATCCACTCTCCAAACGAGCATTATGGTGTATGGAACTTCTTAAAAGGAATCGAAACCATTCCACAGTTCTTCCACCATTTCACAGAAATGACGAAGAAATAAAATAGTAGAATATTTAAAACCTAAAAAGCAGCTGATTAAAATACAGCTGCTTTTTTATTAGATCCCTATTGGAATTGTAGACTTTGACGATTAGTTTATTGTCTAACGCACTGCAATTACCTTTCGTAGGTAACCTCAGCTTCCACCCAAAGGATTTCTGTGGACGTTTCTTTTAGAAATGTATAAGTTGTAGGCTCTTCTTCATAATAGTGTGTGGTTATTTTATACCTATCCTCCTCTATCTCCTCTTCTATTTCTACAGGTAGTCCTGCGTTACGATGGCCTTCTACCAACTCTTTATTACTTATTCCCGCTCCTCCTTGAAACAATAAAAAATCGTCTTTAGTAAAGCGAAGTCTATCGTATTCTGATCCTTCCGTACGACTACTCCATGTTCCTTGTATCCAATCTGGCGGATGTATCAAAGACTCTTCTATACGTATTGAATCGTCATCGTTCGAGGAGCAAGAGAATAAAGTAATGCTAACTACAGAAAGAATTAAATAAAGTGTTCTCATAAAAATATTTGTTAGTGGTTTATATATAGTAAGTTTTATTTCATTAAATTCTTCTTCCCAAAAGACGACTCCATAGGTCGGAGAGCATCCTTTTGGCATCTTCTCTATCTTTTACCTCTTCGGTGATAATAATCTCATCTCCTACCTCCTCCAGCTTATAACTAAAAGCATATTTGTCGCCGTTCTGTTTTACGCTAATCATTCCAAAACGTAAGTCATTTAGATAAATGCCGTCTTCTTTTTTCACTACGGTGTACTTATCTTCCGTTACGGTAATCAAACGCTGTACGTCCTTGTTATCCCTCAACCCTGATAAAAGCTCATGATTCTTAGGATGGGAATAGAATTGGATAGGCTCGGTGTCGAAAAAGGAATAATCTCCAATTAAGAACGCATCTTCGGTTTGTACATTTGCCGTCCACAAGATAGTATTCATAGGACTAGGTTTGGTTTGGATGGTA
Organism: Flavobacteriaceae bacterium; assembly: GCA_035307105.1. Classification (GTDB taxonomy): domain Bacteria; phylum Bacteroidota; class Bacteroidia; order Flavobacteriales; family Flavobacteriaceae; genus JAJYTI01. The sequence goes on along the minus strand of DATGMW010000095.1, from coordinate 7,677 downwards.
GAATAAACAACTCCTTGCTCGTCCAAAGCTTGTACAAACTTATCATAAGTAACAAACTTCAAGACAATTGTCACTAACATATAGGCACTACTAATCCCTATTCCCCACCAATTATATCGCGCTCGTTTGGAAGATCCAACTGGAGAGATCCAAGCAAGGAGTAAAAATATTGCAAAAGGTATGGTGTATAGCGGATCGATTACAAATATGTTTCGGAAAGACACTTGGTAGCCAAACGGCCAGAAAATCTGTGTTCCCCAGCTGGTATGTGCGTCTAGCCAGGAATGTGTGATGAAGCCGAGAAAAAACAACCAAGACCATTGTTTCCAACTCGCTCTTTTTTCCCAAAGCGAAACCAACCACCCAAAGAACATGCCTCCAAATACCGCAAATAATATAGAATGCGTAAATCCACGATGTATTTCCAAAGCGGTAACTGTATCTACAAAAAAGCCACTCAGTATATCCAAATCAGGAATAGTACCAGCAATAGCACCATAGAGCAAAGCTTTATTACCTACCTTCTTGCCTAATGCTGCCTCTCCAACTGCTGCTCCTAAAACTATCTGTGTAAACGAATCCATGTTACTCTACAATTTTCATTTTCTTCAATAAAAACGAAGCATTTCTATCACTACATACCCCAGGTTTTAATCGATAATCAAAATACAACTCCTCGTCTTTAATCTGCGTATCGAAAAAGAAATTTTTGATGTTTGGTATTTGATCTGCTATACTGCAAAGGCTCAAATCGTGTGTTGCTACCATTCCCGTTGCTTGCATAGATACAAGCTTTTTAATGAATCGTATGGAACCGTCAGCTTTGTCGGTACTATTTGTTCCTTTTAAAATTTCATCTAGAATAACAAAACACTTCTGTTCTTCAAGGTTGTCGACTATAAATCGCAAACGCTTTAATTCTGCAAAGAAATAAGAGGTTTCTTGATCCAAAGAATCGGTAGTACGCATACTAGTTATCAATGGTATTGGCGTATAAGAAACCTCTTTAGCGCGAATGGGCAGCCCCGTGTTTGCCATTAGAATAGCAAGGGACACCGAACGCAGAAAAGTACTTTTCCCTGCCATATTTGCTCCTGTGATAATCAGAAACTCCGACTCCCCAATATGCACGTCGCTAGGTATAGCTTCTTTTTCAAACAGAAGTGGATGTGCTAATTCCGTTGCTTTAAAGGTGATGTTGTCTTGCGCTATCTTCGGATAGGTATATTCCGGATGGTTATAAGCCAAATTAGCTAAGCTGTTTTGCGCTTCAAAATAGGTGGTAATTTCCAACCAATCTGCAACTTCAGCAGCATGTTCATCCAACCATTGCTCTACCGGATAGCTCACCCATAAATCATAAAGAAACATGGGATTTCCTATTCCTTTTACCAGCAAATTACTGCTGTGTTCTAAGCTCTGTAATCCCTTAGCTAAATCAGCAATAGCTTGTGAGGCAGTAACTCCGTCTTTTTGTTGCAGACTAGCTTGTTTTTTCTTTAATATTTTGGCGGTAAACTCAGCGGTTTCTATTTGCTCCAATAGCCTAGCATATCCCGACAACATCTCATGACTTACTCCTAACTTCTGTGTTAACTCCCCTACTTGTTTTTGATATTTATTGGCAATAAAAAAACCTACTGCCAACCATCCTAAAAATAGATAGATATGGATAAAATCCTGTGCAAACAAAATAAGGACTACTACACTTAAGATAGAGAATACTTTAGGTAACCATCGGAAAAAAGGTTTAGAAAATTTCGTATATGACTCCAGCCAAGTGGTCAAACTAGCGACACTGTTTTTTGCTTCTAGCATAGAGGCAATGGTCATATAATTATTTCGCCAATCTGGATTTTTGGCTAAGTTTTTAATGGCCTCTTGTTTTTCCAATACTTTATCGGTAGTATTGGACTTGAGCAGATTTGCTAAATAGGTTTCGCCTTCCTTAGTCTGACATCTTGTGAGGTATTGAAAAAAAGATTGCCTTCCGAATAAGTCGATATCTTCACTATAAGCATGTTTGGAATCTCGATAGACATCGCCCGTTGGAAACTCACTATAATCCCCCTCCAATGCACGCAGCTCTAATTCATTTATCTGCATGCGTTTCACTGCGTATTGCTCTTCGGTTTTCTTGTTGCTATACTTGTTCAAGAGCCAGAAAAAAACAACAAGCAAGGGCACGCCAAATACTGCTATATAAAGTGGTGTATCTAGAAAGACAAAAATTACAGTAAGTAGTAATACAAAGACTATTAAACGTGCTATACTCAAGCTAAGCAAATGCTTGCGTACTCGGCTATGTGCTGTTTTAAATTGTATAGAATCTTGCTTGTAAAATTCTTTTGCTTTGAACATAAAGGAAAATTTCTACAAAGCTAAGCAAATCTCTTTTGGGAATGACTTTTACATTCTACTAGTTAGACTTCTTCAGAAATGGATATAGGATAGGTTTGCTAGGACTAGCATCGTTTTCGAATGGTGCAATAAGCAAGTTCAACAGGTAGGGCCCATCTTCTACTTCGTTGGGAACGTAAATCAGTTCGGTAATTGTACAGTCAAACCGAATGTCTTCTGGATATTGCCAAAATGCTTTGTGTGCAAGAAGTTTTCCGCCATCGTCTTCTTTATCGACCGATGGTAAGTCAATCAGCAAATGTTTTACATTTATTTCTGCTAGATAGGCTGCCGCCGATTCCTCTAAATATGCCCAATTCGTTCCGGTATAATTACGCTCTTTTTTCGCTGCTGTATTGGGAAGGGTTCGGATTACCAAAGCAGTTGGTCTAACATCTTTAAGCGCACTTAGAATCTGTTTTTTAGATATACGAAAGTCTTTCCCAAAGTTTTCTGGAACCACTGAAATCACTTCCGCACAAAACACAAAGTCTTTTAAAAGTTGGTTGATGGAGTTAAACTCTGGCGTGATATGTCCAACGCATTCTGTGTGCGTGCCATGCCCATGTGGACTAAATTGAATCGTATTAAAATTAACTGATGCACCTTCGGTAACTTTGCCCACCCAATCTCCTTGCTGTACAGGTTTAATCATGGGTTGACTGGCACCCCATACCAAAGGGTTTTTTGGAGAAGCTTGTAATGGAATGGATAAATCGTAATTTCGAGATAGATCTACGGTAACAATAGAACCATTTAATTTCATAGATGCTTTCACGGCGAAAAATTTAAAAATTCCTAGTAAACTTAATCAATTTTACAATATAAGTGCAAATTAATTGTCATTCTATGTAAAACAAATCTCCAGCCATCCCATCTGTTTGAAAACGTCCTAATTCGGTAACGCGCATATAATCTCCAGAAACAACAAGTCTTTTTCCTACTAAATGGACCTTAGCTTGCTCCAAAGCATAATTATAAAGCTCTTCTCCAAATTGCTCACGTAAGCTTGATAAAGACATACCTTTTAAGGTTCGAAAACGCGTCATCACGTACTCGTTATACTTATTTGCAAAACTTAGCTCTTCGCATTCTAAAGCCAACTCTCCCTCTTCTATTTTTTTAGCGTATAATATGTTATTTGCTATGTTCCAACATCTCTTCTCCCCGTCATACCCGTGTGCGGATGGTCCTATTCCTAGGTATGGTCTGCCTGACCAGTAGGCCATATTGTTCTGTGAATAATAACCTGTTTGGGAAAAATTAGAAAACTCATAGTTCTGATAATTTGCTTCTTTTGCTTTGCGCTGTAGAATTCTATAATGGGCAAATGCGTGATCGTCTCCTACAGGTGGGCTTTTTTTCTTTTCGATAAAACGCTCTAGGGCAGTGTTCGGTTCCACCGTTAGCGCATAGAATGATATATGTGGGATTTGAAGTTGAAAAGCTATGTCCAATGTTTGTTCCCAACGTGCATTGTCCATTTGCGGGATGCCGAATATAAGGTCGATGCTGATATTGGTGAAATATTCTTTTGCTAAGTGCAATGACTCCAGTGCTTCCTTCGCATTATGTGCTCGATTCATCCATGTTAAATCCTCTTCAAAAAAGGACTGCACCCCAATACTCAAACGATTTATCGGTGTTTTGGCAAGTACTTTTAGCTTCTCTACGCTCAAATCGTCTGGATTGGTTTCGATAGTAATCTCAGCGTCCTCTGCTACCGTATAGTGATCAAAAATGATTTGAAATAAATAAGTCAAGTCCGCCTCGTCCAACAAACTTGGCGTTCCGCCACCAAGATAAATGGTCTTCGCTTCCCCTTTTAACTCGTCTTTTCTTAAAATCAATTCTTTTCCTATAGTTTGTATTAAGCGTTCTTTATGCTTGAGGCTTGTAGAGAAATGATAGTTGCAGTAGTGACAAGCTTGTTTGCAAAATGGAATATGGATATAGATACCAAACATAGGCTTATACGATTCGATCTTCGTTTTGTTTTACAAATGCACCCCAACCTGTATAGGATTTACCGCCAATTACTTTGCCACTATTAAAGAAGTGACATACCGCTGCTGCCAAGCCATCGGTGCTATCTAAGTTTTTGGGAAGCTCTTTTAAGTGCAACAAGCTTTGTAACATTTTGGCTACTTGCATTTTGCTTGCATTTCCATTGCCTGTAATGGCCATCTTAATTTTTTTAGGCGCGTATTCCGTAATAGGAATTTCACGAGAGAGTCCTGCTGCTATTGCTACTCCTTGGGCTTTTCCAAGTTTAAGCATAGATTGTACGTTTTTACCAAAGAAAGGTGCTTCAATGGCAATTTCGTCTGGCAAATGGGTTTCTATAAGCTCGATGGTTCTTTCGTAAATAAGCTTAAGTCGCACATAATGGTCGGGATATTTGGACAGTTGCAATTCGTTTAGCTGAACAAAAGACATTTCCTTACCCACTATACGTATCACTCCAAAACCCATAATCGTGGTTCCAGGATCTATTCCTAAAATAATTCGTTCCTGTTTCATACGGGCTAAGATACGTCTATTATTCGTTTTCTTGAGTGAAGATTATCGGCAATGCAAATTCTGTGGTCACTGGAATGCCACGTTTAAAAGCTGGCTCTACTACCACCAAGGAGTCTAATCCTTCTTGAATACTTTTCCTTAAAAGACTAAGGCCTATTGGCGATTTAAAAGCTATAGTGTCCGAGTTGATGGTAAACCTAAGATTTTTATCCACATCAATGGTTATTAGAATATCCAATTCCATTGGGCTATCCAATTCGTTTGTTTGGGCATACCGCCGCATTCCATGTAATACTTTATTATGCAAAGCTTGGGTAAAGCACTCCAAAGGATCTGAATCGGTAATTTCCTTGCAATTTTGAAAAACCGGATAAGCATCTACTTCTTGCCAGTTAATAGTATGTAGCTCCTCTTCCAAGATAAGATCGGAGCTCGTGCGTTTTTCCATTTGAAAAAAATCGCAAGAGCTCATTAAACATCCTATCAGCAAAAGGTAAAAATATTTCATAAAAGAATATGCATAGTACTAAATATACAAATTTAGTTGAAAAACATATACTTTAGGCAGTACAAGAGTCAAGATTAGTGCTTTCCGCCCATAAACGGTATAAAAGAATAAAACCTTTTACAACTCTACCCAAGTAGTTTTCTCCTCTATGCTAGTTTCTCTTGTACCTGCCTCTGGAGTTTCTTTTAATCTACCTAGATAAAAGAGTCCTATACAACGTTCTCCTTCCCCTAAAGGTATAAGCTCCCCCATTTGATGTATGCTCACTGGAGAGGACCAATAACCACCAAGGCTTAACTCTTGCGTCATCAACCACATATTTTGTACTGCCATCGCTACGGATGCTATCTCCTCCCACTCTGGGACAGACTCTTTTGGGTCGCGTTGCATACAAATAGCGATTACAGCACCAGATCGCAATACTTTATCACGTCTGATACGAGCTCCGACGGAAGAGGGCCTGCCTGCACTCTCTTGGTATTTCTCCACAATAAAGTCTGCTAGCTTTTCTTTTACGACCTCATCATGAAAGACTTTAAAACGCCATGGCTCTGTGCGCCTATGAGTTGGCGCCCAATTGGCAGCCTCTAACAGCTTTTGTATTTCTTCTCTAGAAATTGCTCCCTCTGCAAAAGATTCAGGGAAAACAGCACGACGATTCTTTATTTTATCAAAAAGCATAGTATAAATTTAATTCTGCCAAAGATAACTAATTCTAAGCCTATTAAAGAAAGGCTCATAGCTCAAAAGAAAACGGCGATCTCAATAAATGAAATCGCCGTTTGTATTGCTTTAGTTCTTAATTACTTTCCGCATGAAGCTCTGTCCGTCTGCCAAAGATACTTTTAGAATGTAAGTTCCAGAAGGGAGGAATCTTAAGTCCACTTTGTTGTTTTTTTGCGTAGACACCTCTTTTCCAATGATATTGTATATCGTGACTTCTTTTAGATTTTGATTTCCTTGTAACTGAAGGATTATAAAGTCTGAAGTTGGATTCGGATATAATTTAATATTCTCAAATTCTTGTTCTTCTATTCCAAGCGTAGAACTTGTGATTCTAATGTTATCATAGTACGCATCGTTCCCATAATTATTGTGAAGAATGTTCATTCCATAGATATCCGATTGCGAAAAATTATCAAGTGTGTACATTAACTCCTCTTCTACATAATACATAATTTCCTCCTCATTCACTTCTATCTTAACTGTCACCCATGTATTTGGTTCCCATTCGGCATCGATAGGATCGCTTTGATAGTCTTCGTTTTTTATAACATACATGCCACCGGTAAACTCCATACCAACCCCAGCAACAGGCATGTACTCATCATCAACAACCGTATAGATAGCAAACTCAAAATCTGCTCCCATTGTATCGGTAACCAAAACATCATAAGTAAGAGTAAAATCCGTATGATCTAAAGGCGTGTCGAAAGCTTTGGCTGCGCCAAATATGGGTAACCATTGAAAATCATAATCTGGTTCATAAGCATTCTTAAAAGAAAACGATCCATCGCTTGCCATTTCGCTGCTTACCACCTGATTGGCAAGAACACCCTCTCCTTGAGATTCGGTAACTTCCCAAGCATTTTGATCATGTAAACTTCCTAATTCATAGCTCTCTTCCTCTTCGAAAGAGATGGTGATTTGTGCTTGTAAAGTTGCTGTAAATAATAGCAGTATTAAAACTGTATAAATGTTTCTCATAGGTATTGTTTAAGGGTTCTTAGAAGGATTTAAAGTTACATAAAACAAGTAGGAGTATAAATTGTGTTTAGAAATTTATAACACTATTGGTTTTTAGAGAAGAGAAGTCAGAGGAAAGAAAAGATGTTTCTTGAAAAAATACTGTAAAACTCAACCATCCGATTTTGAGCAGAAAAATCGCTCTACCCCTTCCAAAGCCAACTTGTTAGTTTGCGGAACATGCTCTCTGAGCGAAGTAAAAGATTACACAACTACAATTAAGGAAAAGCTCCTTGGAACAATAATTTATAATAGCACAAGAAAAATTCTAGAGCTAGTGGGAAATAAATGTTCAAAGTCGGAAGACTTTGCGCAGCAGATATAATATTTGGAAAGAGAATCAGAAAAAAGGATGTAAGTAAAAAACATAAACCTCTATAAAAGCAAAAAAGCCTCTCACTTTTCATCTTTTAAAGATGACGTGGGAAAAGCTTCTCATGGTCTATCTACATAAACCTCCGTTTTAAACGGACAACACAACATTATAGTTGCGGTCTGGA
>DATGMW010000094.1:0-8329 GCA_035307105.1 Flavobacteriaceae bacterium | reverse complement strand
TTCTTCGGTATTTCCTTTGGTCGGAAGGTCTAAGGAGAATACGGATGGCGTAAAGCTTTGTTCAGCTAAATCTTCTGAAACAAAATTGATCTTTGCGTCTGGTAAAACCTCGTGGATAAAGTTTACAAACTCTCGAGTGTTCTTATAGGCATCCTTAATCCTTTGGTTCATAGAAGGCAATTGCTTTGCTAGTATTTCGTATTGCAGTGCAGTTGCTTCATTATCACAAAGATCTAGGTGTAGTTTTACTTTCTCCATTAAAGCTTCCGACCTATTGTTTCCAACACAATATCCTGCCGTACATAGGCCGCCACTTGGGAATTTGGAGCCGCTGGTAAAGGAAATAGCTCTTACTTCGGAAAGTATCTCTCCTTCTCCTAGAAAGTGTACGTTAGGACAAAAAGTTTGGTCTAAAAGGAATACTGGATCTACCGCGATTTCACCAGTGACTGTTTTACGTTCTTTGGTTAAAACTGCTTTTAAGTCTTGAAGATTCGGAACTTCTACTCTTGGGTTTGTTGGAATTTCAGCAATGATATAAGGCACCGCATTTTCCTTGGCAATTTCGGTTAGTACGGTGTCTATGCTCTGCACCATGTTATTTTCGCCATCTACTAGTAAATCTACAATTTCTACATTGTCTATACACGCTGCAACTCTTCTAGCTTGGTCGTTTGTGCCGCCATAGCAGTTGGGGGGAACAATAAATTTGATGTCTTTCCCTTTATGGTTTTCTAGGGCATCGTGCACAAGTCCCATCATAATGGCATATTGAATAGATAAACCGCTAGAAGCAACTAAAGCCTCTGTAGTGGTGCCAGTAATTTTATTGATGGAATCTAGAACAAGAGATTTATTTTTGTTGAGCTTGCTTTCCTCCGCAATAAGTGGCGTGTTTTCTGTTAGCGACTTCAAAACTGTATAACAATTGGCCGGGGTCATGGCTACCGTTTCTCGTCTTCGCACATGCTGAATTTCTGAGATATACTTTTCGTTGGATTCGCCGTTTACTAATACAATACTTCCAAACGGAGCGTGCATTCCAACGTAAAAGTCAACATTTGATGGGGGATTTACTTTGCTAAAATCTTCTTGCCTTGAAATGAAAATAGTACTGCCCTCAAACGCAGGAACCGCTTCAATATTATCAATAGAATTTAACTCAAAGTTATAAGCGTAGACACTTCTAAGTATTTCTGCATCAAAACAATCTGGTAAGTCTCCAGAATAAACTATTTGCGTCTTTTTATTATCTAATAAATTCTTTCTTAGGATAGCCAATATTGGTGTGGTCTTCGAAGAAAAACTGATAACATTATCTGGCGCTAGATTATTTAATTTAGCGACGGTCCATTCCAATACACAAGATAGCGGATGTCCCAATCGGATGTAGTCGTAAGCAGTTGGTAATCCATTTAGTACTGATGTATCCGAGTTGTTGACGTTAAATAAGTCTTCCAACTTATCTAGGAACTGTGTTTTAGCTAGGTTTTCTTCATAGATATCCAGTCGATGCGTAGTTAAATTTAACCAATCCGCTGGCATATTTTTTAATACCTTTTTTATATAATCTAACGCTTTATTGTCTTCCATAATTTACTTTCATAAGATAGATCGGTAAGATACGGCTATTAGATTTATTTGGAAAAGTCTTAGTAAAAGTTTTCTTAGTTGGGGTAGGGCAGTAAAGAGTTTCATTGAAGGGAACGATTTAGAATCTTCGCTCCACCATTTTATGTGGTTGTAGGTTTGGATCTGAAATAATTTCAAAATCAATTACCCCCAGTATTAATCCCTCTTCGGTGATTACATCTACTTTCCACAAGCCTGGTGTAACATTATCCTTGTAGGTATATCCTCGAAATCCACCGTCACGACCACCAGCTATTCCATAATTAATTCTGTCCGAAACCGCCCATTTCTTTGTGCTCTCATCATACCATTTCCAGCGATGATAGATCGACTTTTTAATCTCGGTTGGTGCAAAGATAGAGGTGAAGATAAAAACCCTTTCTCCGGGTTCGTGAATGAATTTAATTCTGTGGTCGCGCCAAAATATATACCAATCATCCTGCTCGTAAGTAACTATATAACTATTGTTTTCTTTTTGAACCTTGTGTGCTACCATGCCAGAGTTTAATGCCAACGGCACTGGTGGAATAAGATTGGTAAAGTAAAACACATTTAGCATGGCATAAATCCCCAGAATAATTCGGAATAGCTTTGCAATATTTACTTCTGCCCGTGTACTTGGGCTTTTTCGGTAGATAAAAGTGATTAATAGAATGGTAAACACTAAACTGATTACACCCGAACTAATAAAAATAGTAGTGTTCATATCCTTCACAAACACTGGAACCATAAAGGTGAAAAACGTGAAGTTTACGAAGAAATACAAGCTGAATTGAAAGTACTTATTCGAAATCCGTTTTTTAAGCATTTCGTTTGCAAGTAGCAATGCCACTAGGATGATAAAAAAACTCAAGGTTTTGGTAAACGAAACACTTCTAGAAAAGAATATAACATAGGCACTAGAAAGGCCACCAAAGAAAAATTGAATCGCCAACGGAAAATACATCTGAAAACGCTCTAAAATGGTGTTGTCCCACCTACCATCGTCCACCAAGTTATAAAGGTAAAGCGTAACGGTTAAGAAAGTCATGTGAGAGCACAGCACGGTTAAATCGTACGTGCGATCTATTCGTCCGAGGGTTAGGGAATCGAAAACAAAACCTCCGATGAAAAATACCACAAGAAAGGATTTCTCATGTTTTTGAATAAAGCTTCGAAAACGACTGTTCTTAAATTTGTCTATTGCGCTATTCATATCCTTTTAGTTGCGATTAAAAGTAGGTGAAAGATAGCAATTACTTAAGAATGCAAGTGCTTTTATAAACTTCGTAAACGTATTCTACCTAGGTTTCTTACAACTCCATAGAAACTAAATAAGAGGTGTAAGCTAAGTAAAATAGCAATAAGATTAACGCTTCCCATCGGTCCAGCTTTCTTCTTTTCCCCATAAACATAGCAAGGATAAGAAATACTGTACCACCGATTAATATATAGATATCTTGATTAAATTCTAGACTAAAGTTAATTGGATTCACCAAAGCGCTAATTCCAAGAATCAACAGAATATTAAAGATATTCGATCCTATCACGTTTCCTATAGCAATGTCACTATTCTTCTTTATTGCCGCTATTACAGAGGTTACCAATTCGGGTAAAGAAGTTCCTAAGGCGACTATGGTTAGCCCGATGATTTTTTGACTTACACCCAATTCCGTTGCAATTTCCACACTATTATCGACTACTAATTTTCCTCCAAGCATGAGTCCTAGGATTCCGAGAATTATTAAGCCCCATATTTTAATGTTGGACATTTGTTTGTGGTGGTAGGTAATCACTTCGGCCTTATCTACCTTTTGTTGCATAAACACATAATATAAGAAGAACGCAAAAAACGCCAGTAATATAACGCCATCTATTCTAGAAATCATGGTATCCTTATCGATAAAAAACTCGTTGGCAAGAAGTAAAAGCAAGACAGTAATAATAAGCGATATAGGGATTTCTCTACGTGCTGTAGATGCTTGCACCGTAATGGGGTAAATCAAACCAGAAATTCCTAGAATGATAAACAGGTTAAAGTTGTTGCTACCAACAATGTTTCCAAAAACGATATCGGAGTGTCCATTAAAAGAGGCCAAAGAGTTCACCACCAACTCTGGTGCGGAAGTACCAAAAGACACAATGGTTAAACCTATAACCAGATCGGAAATGTTATTTCTCTTTGCCAATGCCGAAGCACCATTAACAAGCCAGTTTCCTCCAAAAATTAAACATGCAAAACCTAAAATTACGAGTAAGACGGATGTTATCATATTTTATTTTCGAGGGTTTTTTAAAATTGGTTGCTAAATAGCGACAGTTTAATAGCGTGGAAAGTTATGAAAAATGAATTTAACACATCTGAAATGAAGAGATTTATTTATTTATAGACTTGAAGTGTGGTATATCAATCGGACATTGTAATTTGTTTTATAAAATACACGAATAATTATCTTAGGAGAAGTCCACACAAAACAATTTTAGAAATTGATAAAGCTTCTGTTATTTATATTTAGTCTAAATTACTATATTTGCATTCCTAAAACACAATAGTATGAGAAAATACCTAACAGCAATTGTAGCGCTTTCTTTCTTAGTTTCTTGTGGAGACAAGAGTAAGAAAGAAGATAATGCCTCGACACAAGAAACAGTTAAAAAGCAGGTTGTAAATGTTTACACGCATCGACATTATGAGCCAGATCAAAATATTTTCAAAATGTTTGAAGAAAAGACTGGTATTCAAGTGAAGGTGATCAACGCAAGTGCCGATGAGTTGATACAGAAAATGAAGATGGAGGGTAAACAATCTCCAGCCGATGTTTTAATAACCGTGGATGCCGGACGATTGAGCCGTGCTAAGGACGATGGGTTGTTGCAAAGCATTGAGTCGGAAGTATTAGAAAGCCGAATTCCTTCCCATTTACAAGATGTGGACAACCAGTGGTTCGGATTAACCAAAAGAGCGAGAATCATAGCTTACGCAAAAGATCGAGTGAAGCCAGAGGAATTGTCTACTTACGAGGATTTAGTCAATGACAAGTGGAAGGGTAAAATATTGATGCGATCCTCTTCAAATATCTACAACCAATCTTTAATGGCTTCCATTATTGCTAATGACGGTGAAGAAGTAGCTCGAGATTGGGCAAAAGGAATCGTCGCTAATATGGCGCGCTCTCCAAGAGGCTCCGATAGAGATCAGGTAAAGGCCGTGGTTGCTGGAGAAGGTGATATTGCTATTGTAAATTCTTATTACATAGGAAAAATGCTAAATTCGCCAGACGCTGAAGAAGTAAAGACCGCGCAACAGGTTGGATTGTTTTTTCCAAACCAAGACAATAGAGGTACGCATATTAATATAAGTGGTGCAGGAGTGGCAAGGTATGCTCCAAATAAGGAAAATGCTATTCTGTTTATCGAGTATTTAATCAGTGAAGAAGCACAAAAAGTATTTACGGAAGCTAATTACGAGTACCCTGTTTTAGAAAGCGTCACTCCTGTTAAGGATATAAAGGATTGGGGAGATTTTAAAGAAGATACTTTGGGCTTAAACAAATTAGGCGAACATAATAAAAAAGCAGTTTTGATATTTGATGAAGCAGGCTGGAAATAGAAGTGAGGCATTCTCCTTAAAAACGAGGATTAAAAGGCTTAAAAGAGATGTAAACAAGTGGTCGGTATTTACGCTGGCCATTGTTTTTTTCTTGGCTTTGCCTATTATTTTTATTGGGGTAGAGTTGTTTTCTGGTCCGGGCGAAACCTGGAGCCACATAGTTAAATACCTCTTGCCAGAGTATATTGGAAATTCCATCTATCTCATTTTCTTTTGTAGTATTCTCGTCTTGATTTTCGGAGTGTCCTCTGCTTGGTTTGTATCGCGATACGATTTTCGTTTCCGAAGGCAAATGGAGTGGTTGCTGATTCTTCCGCTAACTATTCCGTCCTATATTGTTGGCTATGCCTACGCGGGTATTTTCGATTATGGAGGCAGTATGGATCTCTTGTTCAGACAAATCGGTTTGGATTTTATTCGTCTGGATATTATGAACAGAGCGGGACTTGCTTTTGTTTTGAGCATCTCTCTCTTTCCATACGTCTATGTTAGCGCAAGAGCTTTCTTTCTAAATCAAGCGAATAATCTTCTTGAGGCTTCTAAAATGTTAGGTGTGGGCGAGCGCAAAACCTTTTTCAGACTCATGTTGCCATTAGCTCGGCCAGCTATTGTAGCAGGATTAGTATTGGTGTTGATGGAAGTTCTTAATGACTATGGAGCGGCAACCTATTATGGTGTAAATACGTTTACAACAGGGATTTTTAGATCTTGGTTTTCCCTGGGAGAACCGCAAACCGCAGTGTATTTATCTGCCCTATTAATCTTGATTATCTTTGCTTTAATCCTATTCGAAAAGTGGCAAGTCCGAAAAGTAAAATTCACCACCTCCAAAACAAATAGCACCCATATTTTAAGGAAAAAACCAAAGGGAATTATGCGATTGGTCATATTCTCTGCTGTTTCCATGCCGGTTCTTTTAGGCTTTATCATTCCTTTAATACAGTTGTTTTATTGGGCAGTGATTACCGCATCGACCGTTTTCGACATGAAGTTCGTTATGATTTCGCTTCAGAGCTTCGCCATTGCCATTGTATCAGCTATTATTACCGTATTTTTTGCGCTATTGCTTATTTACTTTTCAAAATGGAGTGCCATCAGTGCTATTAAAAGTATTTCGAGAATAGGAGTTCTAGGCTATGCCATTCCAGGTGCTGTAATTGCAATAGGAATTATGATTCCAACACTTGCCTTAGACAAATGGCTGATTACTATACTAGGCAATTTTGGAATCGATTCTGGACTTATAATCAATGGTACCTTAATTGCGTTGTTGTATGCCTATGCCGTTCGTTTCTTGGCAGTGGCTTACAATCCGATAGATTCTACTGCTTTAAAAGTAGATAACTCCATCCCAGACTCTTCCAAAGTGTTGGGGGTTGGAAATCTAAAAACATTTTTTAGGATTGAGTTTCCGTTGATTAAAACAGGAGTATTTAGTGCTGTAATCTTGGTGTTTATCGATGTGATGAAGGAATTACCACTCACGCTTATTCTAAAACCTTATAGAATAGATACTTTAGCGGTAAAAGCATTTGAGTATGCTAGTGATGAAATGGTGATGGAGGCTTCTATTCCGTCTCTTTTCATTATATTTACAGCAATGATTCCTGTAATTTTTTTAAATAAATTATTGATTAAGAAATAACCATGTTAAGCATACACTCTCTTTCTAAAAGTTTTGACAAAGGCAAAAATTATGCCCTTGAAAATGTTTCCTTCAATTTGAAGGCAGGGCAAGTATGTGCTATAGTAGGGGAGAGTGGTAGTGGAAAAACCACCTTGGTACGCCTAATAGCTGGATTGGAAAGACCCGACCATGGTGTGATTACCATGAATGGAAAAGTCATTGCCTCCTTGGATAAATTCGTACAGCCAGAGAAAAGAAATATCGGGTTGGTATTTCAAGAATATGCATTATTTCCACATTTAACCATTTTGAATAATGTGTTGTATGGGATTTCGAAAGTAAAGAACAAGAAAAAAAGAGCACAGGAAATGCTCGATTTGGTAGGCCTAAGCAATAAAGGAAATCGCTATCCGCACCAATTGTCTGGAGGGCAGCAACAGCGTGTAGCTTTGGCAAGAACCCTAGCACCACAACCTTCTTTATTGATTTTAGACGAGCCGTTTAGTAACCTAGATGCCATGCTGCGAGCACAGCTGCGAAATGAAGTGTTCGATATTATTAAGAAAGCAAATGTTACGGTACTATTTGTTACGCACGATACACAAGATGCTCTTTCTGTAGCAGATGAGATTTTGATTTTACAAAAAGGGAAAGTCATTCAGAAAGACGTGGCAGAAAATTTATATGTAAAGCCAAATACCTTATACGTAGCATCTTTATTTGGGAATACGGTGCACATCAACAAAAACCTACAAGCTGCTTTCCGTTGCCCACTAAAGGAAACCTGCTGTCATGCTATCCGGAATGAAAATATCGTGGTAAGTTCCGCTTCTGCCGATACAGATTGTGAATACATAACCACTGCCAAGGTGATACGAAAGATTGAATTGGGAGATTCTACCAGACTACTTCTAAGACTTGAATCTGGCGAGCAGTTAACAGTGATGACGCAAGATAAGAATGTAGAGGATACGATTACTATCGGATTTAACTCTACCGATATTTTGGAGTTTGAGAATGAGTAATAAGCATTCTTCTTAAACACTAATGTTTAAGCTGAAATCGTCTGCAATTTCTTGGATAGACTTTACATAAGATTGGTTCACTCTTTTAGGAATCAATCAATGATTGCATTAGCAACTCGTCAGTATTGTCTACATAAGGCATACAGTTTTTTAAAATCCATGTTTGGAACCGCAATAATAGCCTACTCTCTTAATTGTTATAAAACCATATCAGCATTGTAGATATGACGAATTAATGCTACATCCATCTATCTTTAAAGTGAACTTTATATCAGATTAAAGACTGGTCCTAACAAGATATAAAGAATAATAAAGAGGTATCCACCCGACCAATCCCATATTTTCTAGTACTTACTAAGGTATTATTTTTGTCTCCACTAATAAAGATAATATATGGACAAGAAAGAATATATGTTTTCACAGGTTGAGGCTTGGAAACAAAGTGGACTTACCCAA
>DATGMW010000093.1:0-54550 GCA_035307105.1 Flavobacteriaceae bacterium | reverse complement strand
GAAAAAGTGGACAGCACCATTGCATAATTGGAGTTTGACCGTTCAACAAATATATATTAGATTTGAGGAGCGTATAAAACTTGATTTAAAGGTTTAACCCTTCGAAGGGTTAAACCTGGACAGAGTTTAAATTACACTCCCAACGTTAAGCTTATATTGATTTTATTGAAATATATTTTTCAATTTCATTGTTAAAGTCCAGTAAGAATTGTAATTTGGTACATTCACTTTTAACTTTACTACACTAAATACTAATTCCTAAATATTCTTATATTATGAAGTTGAAATATACCCTTTTAAGCTTGGTTACATTAGCGCTTATGTGGAATTGCAAGAATCCCGAAGAGCTAGGAGAACGTAAGATTGTAACCGAAGACATAAGATATGAAGCGCAATTATCCGCACTAAATTCTCATATCACAGGTTTGGAAACTTCAGGGAAGGCTGAATTTCTTTTATCCAATGATACGTTGTATGTGACGATAGAAGTTGAAAATGCGCCGCCAAATATCCAACATTGGCAAAACTTTCATGGAACTCCTGCGGCAGATGATACACGTTGTCCTACTATGGAGGATGATAAAAACAAAGATGGTATTATTGATATGTTTGAAGTTGGTCCTGCATCAGGTAGGATGATGGTTCCCTTTAATGCGAATCCAGCACTCATGAATATTGGCGATTATACTTACCCTACTGCCGACGAGAACGGTTATTATAAATATGAGAAAGCTATCCCGATGGAAAATCTAGCAAACAACTTTGCTAACTCTTTTGGAGGTTATGATATCCATCTAGATAAAGATGCTATCTATATTCATGGAGTTCCAGAAGATACCGATCTTCCAACATCGGTAAAATCCATATCTGGCGTTCCTAACTATCTAACCCTGCCTATTGCTTGTGGAAAAATAAAAAGGATAGACTAAATTAAAGTAATATAAATTAAAAAAGGAAGGTAGAGAAATTTCTCTACCTTCCTTTTTTAATTGCTATACCTATCTTTTAATAGATAGGTTTTTGGCGGAAGTTTAATATTTCCTAAGGGATCCTAAACTTGTACCATACCATTCTTCATTAAGAAAATTACGACACTTCATGGCTAACCATTCGATATGTTGCGTCATATTTCCTAAAAATCTAATCGTAAACCCAGGCACCGAAAGTCGTGAAATTCCGATTTTCACATCGTATTCCTCTTCTAAAAGCAACTGGTATACACGATCGATTAACGCGTCGTCCACATTCTCATTAACCACCATTAAGGTTCCAACATGGGAATAGCCTTCCATAAATCCCAACACATTAAAATCCTGCTCAGTAGGTGCTAGTTTGATATGGTCATAAACCACTAACTCTTCTTCAATATATATTTCGGATTGAAGACGTAAAGAGGTAAAAGAAAACGGATCTCCCTCTGGACTCCATCCAGAAGTAATCACCTCCAGATAGAGTAAGGTAGCACCTTTTTCTAAATGGAATATGTTTTTTTGGAAAAACGAAGCGTTTTTATATCCTATAATAGCTCCAGGCAAGTATTCTAAGTAACTTCCTTTTGCCAGATGTACTTTAGCCTCTTGATAAGCTTCTTTTTCTGGTGTTTTATAGATTATTGAAGCTCCCTGTGTTGTTAATGTCAATCTTGCATCCTCCTGAAGTTTAATCGTCATTTCATAGATATCACTATCTAAAAATGCACCGTGGGGATTTAAAAGATAAAAACATGGCGTATTTCCACCGTCCAAATAAATGGGTCGTTGTACTTTTATGCCGCCTTGATGGTATATTTTTTTGGAAATAGACTTTCCGTTCCGATCTAAACCGATTTCTACATTTAGAATACCGGTGACTTCTGGAATAACAGTAGTTTCTCCCATCTAACTTGTTTGAAGATCTTCGAGTAATACATTTTTATTTATCCAATCCACCATCTCATCTACGCCAGTGTCGTCCTTAAGATTGGTAAAAATAGTAGGTTTACTTTTACGATTTTCTTTAGCATCTCTTGCCATAACATCTAGATCGACATCTACGTAAGGTGCTAGATCAATTTTATTAATAATGAATAAATCAGACTTGATCATTCCGTGGCCTTTTTTACGAGGAATATCTTCGCCACAAGCTACATCGATGATATAAAATGAAAAGTCGGCTAACTCAGGACTGAAGGTAGCAGACAAATTGTCTCCACCACTTTCCACAAAGATGATATCCAGATCTGGATGCCTTTCTTTTAAAATCTCGATGCTTGCGGTATTCATAGATATATCTTCTCGAACAGCGGTGTGTGGACAACCTCCTGTCTCTACGCCAATAATATAATCTTCGCCCAATACACTTTCTCTGATTAGGAGCTGTGCATCTTCTTTGGTATATATATCGTTCGTAACCACAGCGGTTTTCACTTTTCCGTCCAAGGCTCTTGTTAGTCTTTCTATCAATCTTGTTTTACCAGTCCCAACAGGACCTCCGACACCAATTTTTATAGGTTTCATATGTTTTATTTAATTTTGTAATTAATTATTTAGGACATGAACATTCTTGCGGTAATGCGTTCATGTTGCATCTGTGCCAACTCTACTCCAGGCGCAATAGTACCGAATTCGATTTCGTCTAAATCTAATACTTTATCCGTCGCTTTTTGCAGCTTCGGATGAAATGACGCCAGCAGTCGCTGTCCGTCGGTTTGTCCTAAAGGAATAGCTCTCACAGAGTTTTGCACAAAATTGACCATAGTGCTGTAAAAATAAAACACTATAGTTTCTCTTTTGGATATTTTTAAATATTCTCCAATAATAGCATAAACAATAGCTGGATGACCACTGGATTTCTTCTCCTTTATGCGCTTCTGATACGTAGCCATAAGTGGAGAATCATATATTTCTGCGGAAATATTTACTAGTGCATTTCCCATTTGTTCCGTTCCTTCTCGACTTTCACGAGCCAAATTCTGAACGGTCAACAAACGGTCTACATGCCACAATTTTTCAAGGTCATCTTGTTTAATAGCTTCATAAGCCATTCTTATACCAAGACCATCTGTAGTAACGAGTTGGTCTTTCAAGAAAATATCTAACCATTGGCCAAAAGTTTCCGAATCGTGTATTGTTTCATTATCAATATAGGTTTCAAAGCCAAAAGATTGTGTGAAACCTCCATTGGGAAAGTTGGAGTCACACAATTGAAATAGGGATAAAATATTTTTAGTCATGACTATGTCCTATATGTCTAAATGCATGTTTTACTTGGCGTTTTTCTTTTACAAAGGTCAACTTCATTTCTTGAAGTAATCGCTCGGTAAGATAGTCATATTGAATCAGCATTTCACTTCCTTCAAACTGTGCAGGTAAGTGTCTGTTTCCTAATTCATGTGCCACTCGGCCCATCTCTTCCATATCTTTAGGCTGAATAATCAACAATTCATCGCTTAGCACATTCACCATGATGATGTTTTGCTCATCCATGTGAAGAATATCACCATTCGCCAAATCTCGCTTATCTGTAAGTTGTAGCCCAATTACGCGATCGTGATCTG
The DNA here is from genome assembly GCA_035307105.1 of Flavobacteriaceae bacterium. Classification (GTDB taxonomy): domain Bacteria; phylum Bacteroidota; class Bacteroidia; order Flavobacteriales; family Flavobacteriaceae; genus JAJYTI01. The sequence continues at coordinate 51,015 of DATGMW010000093.1, read as the reverse complement.
TGGTTAAGCGTTGAATACGCTTAACCAATTGATCACTCTCTAAGTTGACTTTTTCAATATGTCGTTTATTGATTTCGGATTCGTCAAAATCCTCTATATTCCCTATTATTTTATTTATAATCATCTTAGTTATTAAGGGGTTAAAAGAATTATTAGAATAAGAAATAACGCTGTCCTAGTGGAACTTCTTTCACAGGATCGCTATACAATTTCTTCCCATCGGCATAAACATCGTATGTCTGCGGATCTACTTCTAATTTTGGAAGTGCATCGTTCAGCTTCATGTCCTTTTTGGTCAATTCTCTAGTATTGGAACACGGTACTACGTTAGATTTTAAATCCAGCTCGTCTTTAATGCCATTTTCGTATGCTACATTAGAAACAAACGTCAATTTGTTATACTGCATAGCCGATCCAAACTGACCAAACATATCTCTATGTATTCTTGGTTCTGGTGTTGGAATAGAAGCGTTAGCATCGCCCATGAAGTGCGTTACTACCGATCCATTTTTAAGAATGGTATCTGGTTTTGCACCAAAGAACTGCGGATCCCAAATTACTAAATCTGCAAATTTCCCTTCTTCAATAGATCCTATATAGTTAGATACACCATGCGCAATTGCAGGGTTGATTGTGTATTTTGCGATATATCTTTTTATACGGTTGTTATCGTTATGCTTCGAGTCTCCTTTTAGCGATCCGATTTGATCTTTCATCTTATGTGCTAACTGCCATGAGCGAGTAACCATCTCACTGATTCGTCCCATCGCTTGGGAGTCGGAACTCACTATACTAAACACGCCCATATCTATAAGGATATCCTCTGCACCGATAGATTCTTTTCTAATTCTAGACTCAGCAAAAGCTAAATCTTCTGGAATCGATGGGTTTAGGTTGTGTGCAACCATTACCATGTCTAAGTGTTCATCTACGGTATTTACGGTATAAGGTATGGTTGGGTTGGTAGCTGCAGGAAGCACGTTTAATTCTCCAGCTGCTCTAATGATATCTGGTGCGTGACCTCCACCTGCACCTTCGGTATGGAAGGTATGAATGGTTCTCCCCTCGAAAGCCTTGATGGTATCTTCATAGAAACCAGACTCATTTAGCGTGTCGGAGTGAATTGCAACTTGAATGTCGAATGCGTCACCACATTTTAATGCTTGATCGATAACCGAAGGAGTGGATGCCCAATCCTCATGTATTTTCAATCCAAAAGCTCCTGCACGGATTTGCTCCGTTAAAGGTCCTTGTGCTGCAGCGTGTCCTTTTCCGAACAAGCCTACGTTCACCGGAATACCCTCCACTGCACGTAACATGTGTTTTATATGCCATGGTCCAGGGGTACAAGTAGTTGCACTTGAGCCTGATCCAGTAGAAGCACCTCCACCAATCATCGTAGTAACACCTCCGGAAAGAGCTGCCCATGCTTGGTGTGGGTTAATAAAGTGAATGTGCGTATCGATCCCTCCTGCGGTGATGATTTTTCCTTCACCGGAAATCACCTCTGTGGCTGCTCCTATTACGATATCAATGCCATCTTGGGTTCTTGGGTTCCCTGCTTTTCCAATTTTGGATATTTTTCCATCACGGATACCAATATCGGCTTTATAAATACCGGTATAATCAATAATTAAAGCATTGGTAATAACCGTATCTGGAACTCTTTCGTCGGTAGAACGAGTAGCAAGACCATCTTGCGCCATTCCATCACGAATTTGTTTTCCTCCACCAAAAGCAACTTCTTCGCCATAGGTGGTATAATCTTTTTCTATTCTTGCAAATAAATTAGTATCGCCTAATCGTACAGAATCTCCTGTAGTTGGCCCGAACATTTGGGAATATTGCTCCCTTGTCATTTTTAAACTCATATTATTTCTTTTTCTTTATTTCAACGTCCAAAGGACCGTCTACTTTGTTTTGAAATCCATAAACTTCACGTGATCCGCGGTAATCGATCAAACTCACTTCTTTTTTATCTCCTGGCTCCAAACGAAGAGCGGATCCGGAAGGAAGGTTTAAACGCTTACCATAAGCTTTATCCCTATCAAATTCTACGGCATTATTTATTTCATAGAAATGATAATGTGATCCGATTTGAATGGGACGATCTCCTTTGTTTATAACTACTAACTTTATAGGTTTACTACCTTCATTACAGATAATATCTCCCTTTTTTAAAATATATTCTCCTGGTATCATAAGATTAAAGCTTTAAATTAACGAATAGGACTATGTACAGTCACCAACTTTGTTCCATCTGGAAAGGTAGGCTCTACTTGAATGTCTGGAATCATTTCTGGCACTCCGTCCATGACGTCATCACGGGTTAATATTTGCGTACCGTACTCCATTAGTTCCGCAACAGTCTTTCCATCTCTTGCTCCTTCTAATATCTCGTAGGTAATTAAGGATACGGCTTCTGGATGATTTAGCTTTAATCCCCTTTCTTTACGTCGTCTGGCTAAATCCGCCGCAACGACAATAATCAACTTGTCTTTTTCCCTGTCTGTTAATTTCATATTTCTCTGTTTTAATATATAACTTGTTTACTTCCTAGCATTTTTTGCTATCCCAAATATAGTATACTTTTAGTACACGAATTAATTTTATCCCGTGTAATTCCTGTTAAAGCAACAACAACATCCTTAAAGTATTTAAGATATCATTAAGTGTTACGGTTAATTTCTAAATAAAACTGTTCCTTCAAATTCGTAGTGAAATCTAAGCATATAAAACTAGACTTTAGATGACATTGGTTAGGTTTCCGTAAAAAAATAAATTTACGAAGGAGTACTTTTACCAAAGCCTGAAAATAGGGGGGAGTATCAAGTCTACACTATAAAAGTAAAGGGTGCTAGTAAAACTATTAAAATAAAAACTTCGCATTATGCATTTCGAGCTCTAAGAAATACAATTGAGTAACTCTATAAACTACTCGAAGAAGTTCATCTGACCAAAGATTACCTAGTCCTATAGAAAATAAAGGAAAGCCAAAAAAGTATTAGATAGGTATAAAAACAAATAGACTATGGGTTGCTTGACTAGAAACTCATAGAGGTTTAACATATAATGGCAAATACTACTAACTAAAGCAAATACATTGGTTTTACTTTGTGATTAGCCTAACGGTCGACTCAGAACATTAAGCTATGTTTACTTTATTCAAAAACGCCCATTATATAAACCAATAAAATAAAGTTATATTCTATGAGTAGCAACATTATAAAAGTATCAAGAAACACAGAGAAAGCACCAAGAAATTCTGCAGCCACACAAACGGTCGCATTCTCACATTACAATAACTTTTCCGCTCAACTACCTATCGATCCAAAAACTGGAAAAATAATAACAGGAGGAATAAAAGAACAAACAAAGCAATGCTTAACTAATATTAAGGCGATTGTAGAGAGCATTGACCACGTTATGGACGATGTGGTTAAAATTACAGTATACCTTAAAAACATCGAAGATATAGATGCTGTAAACGAGGTTTACAAAACATTTTTTAAAAGCTATCTTCCTACACGAACCATTGTCGAAGTAGCAGCTTTACCAACAAGAGGTGCCTTGGTACAAATGGACACAATTATTTCTAATGCTGAGGGAACTCCTTCTCAAGACCCCTTGGACTTAATAAAAGTGGCTAGAAATACCGAGGATGCGCCAAAAAATTCGACATCTACACAAACGATAGCCTTTTCACATTACAACAATATTTCAGGTCAATTACCTATCGATCCTAAATCTGAGAAAATAGTAGTTGGCGGCGTAAAAGAGCAAGCGACTCAATCTTTAAAAAACATTAAAGCAATTTTGGAAAACATTGACCACGTCATGGACGATGTAGTAAGAACAACTATATACCTAAGAAACCTTTCTGATGTAAAAACGATTAATGAAGTATATAAGAAGTTCTTCCCAAGCTATCTGCCAGCACAAACAGTAGTTAAAGCTTCTGCTCTACCATTGGATGCTTTAATAAAAATTGACGCTGTAGTATCTCACGGAGATGGTACCCCACCACAACTTCCAGAAGACGATCGCTTCCTAGTTAAAGAACCGATCAACACAGAAAAGGCGCCACAAAACTCTATCTCCACACAGACAGTAGCCTACTCTCATTACAACCACATTTCAGGTCAATTACCTATCGATGTGAAAACGGATGAAGTAATAACGGGTGGTGTAAAAAAGCAAGCAACACAGTGCTTAAACAACATCAAAGCAATATTAGAGAGTATTGACCACCTTATGGACGATATAGTCAAGGTGAATATCCAACTTAAAAACATGGAAGATTTAGAAGTTGTAAACGCAGTCTACAAAACTTTCTTTGAAAACGACCTACCTGCAAGAACAACTATTGGCGTTTCGGCTATTCCTATGGATGCTTTAGTGCAAATGGACGCTGTTGCATCTAACGCAGAAGGAACACCACCAGCATAAGAAATGAGATTGCTTTTAATTTTAAATTAGAAGTAATTTATAACTTGTGAGCATTATAAAACAGCTTAGACATAATCCAAGCTGTTTTTTTGTTTATTTTACATAGCGATGATGAAAAAGTGAATTGATTAATTTTTATATAAATACAATGAAGCTTACTTCCATAAGAGTTCTAGTGATTCTCCTCACAATCTGTCTAAACAGCGTAATCTATGCTCAGGAAATAGAAGGGTATGTTTACAACTATACCAACGAACCCATTTATGGTGTTTCTATATTTCTAAATTCTGAAAAGCTTACCGAAACAAATTCTCAAGGAAGGTTTGTTCTCCCAGAGACCTTCGCTCTTCCTATCACTTTAAGACTAGAGCATCCAGATTACTTTATAAACGAAGTGAAAGTAAAACAAAACAACTCTACTTTCCAATTACTACCGCTTTCAAAATCAGAAAGTTTGGAGGAGATAAACATTTCCACCACCTTCCAAAAAGACACTTTAAAAAAGTTAACCTCAGAATTGATCCTTCCTACAGAAGTTATTACTGCAGAGAAGTTGGATGCGTATAGCCCAATCGACCTTATTTCAGTAATCAATGAAACTCCTGGCGTGTTTATTCATAGCGGTGCCATCAACACCAATAGAATCACCATCCGAGGGGTTGGATCACGGACCTTATACGGCACCAATAAAATCCGTGCGTACTTTAACGGTATTCCAGTTACAAACGGAGAGGGAGAAACAACCATAGATTTTTTTGATCCAGAAGACATGCAGTTCCTTGAGGTTATTAAAGGTCCAAAAGCCACTGCATACGGCACCAATTTAGGTGGAACTATTTTGCTAAACTCAAAACAATCCGCGATGGATGAAACCACTTTTAAAAGTAACCTAACGCTAGGATCCTATGGATTGTTAAAAAACACCGTTTCCTTTGCCACTTCCAATGAAAAACTCTCGTTGAATCTACACTACGACCACCTGGAAACCGATGGTGCTAGAGAAAACAACAAGTACGATAGGGAAACCTTGCTACTCACCTCAACCTACAGGTTAAATCCAAAAAGCGAACTATCTCTTTTGGTGAATTACGTGGATTATTTTGCACAGATTCCAAGTTCTATTGGAAAAACAGCTTTTGAAACAGATCCTTCGCAAGCAGCATTTACTTGGCGGGAGGCTCAAGGATTTGAAAAAAACAAAAAAGTATTAACAGGATTAAGTTTTACCCATCGATTCTCGGAAAGCTTCCGCAACACCAGCAGTGTTTTCTATACTTATTTAGACCATTACGAACCACGACCGTTCAATATTCTTGAAGAGTTCACCAATGGCTATGGCATAAGATCTGTATTCGACAAAGATTTTAGCGTTCTTGACCGCAAAGCAAGTCTAAGCTTTGGAGGGGAAATATACAGAGATGAATTCAGTTGGAGAACTATAGAAAATTTATATCAATACAACAATGGAAACGGTAGTCTAGAGGGAAATTTACTCAGTGAGAATAACGAAAAAAGGAGAAACTTAAATGTGTTCGCTACCCTAGGCGTTGCATTTACTGAAAAGCTTAAAGGACAGTTCGGGTTGAACTTCAACAAAACCAATTATAGTTTTAGAGATACCTTCCATCAAGGACAAGCAAATAAAAGCACCGATAGAGATTTCGACCCTATTTTTGCGCCCAATATAAGCTTGGCTTACCAATTCACCGATAACTTTAGTAGCTTTTTGAATTTCAGTCGCGGTTTTAACTATCCATCTATCGAAGAAGCCTTAACTCCTGAAGGAAGCATAAATCCAGATCTTGGTCCAGAAAAAGGCTATAATTATGAGGTAGGCAGCGAACTTTACCTTTTTCAAAGAAAATTTCGCCTACAAGTGAACGCCTACCTTTTGGATATCGATGATTTACTCGTTGCAGACCGTGTGGGTGATGACGAATACATCGGACGAAACGCAGGGAAAACAGAACATAAAGGGATAGAACTTCAAGCATCGTACCTCCACCCTATTGGCAACATAGGCTATATTTCGCCATACTTAAACGCAGAAGTAACCCATCATAAATTTATAGATTTTGTGGATGGAGACCATACCTTTTCTGGCAACCAACTCACTGGCGTACCAAAAAGAAAAGTAAATGCTGGAATTAACTTTGGTTTTGGAGGATTTACTTTAAATACCAACTTCCTTCATATCGGGGAGATTCCAATGAACGATGCCAATCTACTTTACTCGGACAAATACACCGTTTTCAATGCAAAAATATCCTATAAAAAAGAGTTATTTAAAAAGCTTTCTTTGGAGGTAAACGCTGGTATAAACAACTTTACAGATAAAAAATATGCTTCTTCTATATTGATAAACGCAACTGGTTTTGGAAATGCCGAACCGAGATTCTACTATCCTGGAGTACCAAGAAATTGGTTTGGAGGAGTGAAGCTAGCGTATAAGTTGTAATCGCTAGAAAGCAATGGGTGCGACTAATTCTTTAAGTAAACTGATTACACTATAAGCTGCGAGGGTACTTGACTTAGGATTGTCTTTAGACGGGGTGGTTTCTATTATTACCTCTACGCTAATTGTATCACCCAGTAATTTAATCCTGTGTTTGTTGTTTTCTGAGCCTGGAATACTTTTTATGGAGACTTGAGTACTCTCCACTCCTGTAGTTGCTAAAGCTGTGGCTACTGCAACATTCACATTTTTAGGAAAATGTTTTATCGCTTCCATTGCAGAGCCATTAAAAACAGTCTCTTCTTTTTCTTCAGAAAGCTCTCTGCCTTTTAAAAATGGTGCACCGTTTAAAGACCTTGGCGATTTCTCGGTGGTAATACTTACAGCTACCTCTTCCATCAACATGGAGGCACGCAAAACATCAAACCCACCAACCGCTCCAGATGGTACATGGACCCGACAATTATTTTCTAATGCTGCTTTTTCAACTTTTTTATAAAACTCTTTTTCGGCCAATGCCCCAACGGATAAAGGAATTAAACTTATACCATTTTCTAGAACTTTAACCCCAACTTCTTTTACCACTTCTAAAGTAGCTGCCTCCACAATATAATCTGGCTTGTCGGCAATTACCTCCTCGATAGAACCGAAAGCTTTACCTCCAATTACGTCTGCTAGTTTTCTTGCATTTACTATTCTCCCACTTAACACCCCCAATACTTCATACCTCTCACTCAAGTTCTCGGAAACAGCTTTCCCGATAATACTAGCTAGTGAACCACTGCCTATTATTGCTATTTTATATTTTCTCATAATATCACAAACACTTTAAATCACGGATTGAATATACTTTAATTCCTACTGTCTCCAAAAGAGTTTTAGGGAATAAAAATATTGAATAAAATATAGCACCCCATAAGTACATCCTTTATAGTGGATTTACACCACCAAGTTAATTGATATGGTGTGGCATTTAATAAAAAAGGAGAAACCAAAATGGCTCCTCCTTTTCATAGACTGAATTCTATTATCTTTTCTATTTAGATTTTACTTAGGTAGCTAGTAAGTATCTTTATTAAAACAGGGATTCTTAAAATAAACGACTGGAAAACGAATTAGAATTATTTTCTCTGTATCTCTTGCGCAACTTTCTGTACGTCATCTAATACTCGCAATAAGTTATCTCCCCACAATAATTTAATCTCTTCTTCGGTGTAGCCTCTTTTAACTAGTTCTAGCGTAACATTGACGGTTTCGGAAGCATCGTTCCAACCATATATTCCTCCTCCTCCATCGAAGTCGGAACTAATCCCAACGTGTTCCACACCTATTTTCTTTACCATATAATCAATGTGATCTACAAAATCAGCTACATTCACAGGGTCCTCATTTTTATATAATGCATCTACTTTTGGTTTTATTCTCTTTTGTAAAGCCAAATAGTTCTTGCGATATTCTTCTCTTTCTTGCGTTGGCAATTCTTGTACATCGTAATAAGACAAGATCTCAAAACCCACTTTTTCCGCCTCCTTTTCTTGAAGTTGGTTAATTTTATATATAAAAGCATTTGCTTTTTTTGTGTCTATATAAGATGCGAAAGCAACCGCCTGCACCACCCCATTATTTTCTTTTATCCACTGCAATTGCTCATCGTCTAGGTTTCTACTATGGTCACATAACGCACGAGCAGAAGAGTGTGAGGCAATAATAGGTGCTTTACTTAATTCAATCATATCCCGCATAGCTTCTTTGGATGGGTGTGAAACATCTAGCATCATTCCATATTTATTCATTTCCGCCAACACCTCTTTCCCTAAGTCACTTAAGCCGTCGTGAAGCCATACGTCATCTCCCTCACCCGTATTCGAATCGCTTAGCTGACTATGACCGTTATGTGCTAATGACATATAACGCGCGCCAAGGTCGTAGAACTCTTTTACTCTAGAAACATCTGTACCTATAGGATACCCATTCTCGACACCAATCATTGCTACTTTTTTTCCTGCCGCATGAATTCTTCGAACATCCTTGGAGGTTAATGCTAATTCTATCTGATTTGGCGCATACTCCAGGGCTAATCTGTGTATGGCATCAAATTTACTCATCGCCTGCTCGTATGCCGATGCATATCCGACTTCGTTTAGTGGTCCTTGCCCGGTATAAACAATAAACCAAGCAACATCCAAACCTCCTTTTACCATTTTAGGTAAATTCACTTGAGAAGGAGTGTCTTGTGTATAATTCCGATTACTTGTAAAGTTTGCTATATTGATGTCACAATGCGTGTCTATTGTGATAACATTTTCATGAATCCGTTTTGCCTCCTCAAGAATAGCCTCATCTGCTTCCTTTGTTTGAGCGATAGAATTAGAAAAAATAAGTGTAAAAGCAATAAGATAAATACGCTTCATAGGGTGGATAATTAGTAAGTTATATATAAAACTAGTGAATTAATTTTTGCGCGGCACCTTTCTAACGGTAAGTATCTGCTCCGCATGACCAAAAGGTCCTTCTTCATCATGAAGCACCGCGCTAGTTAGTCCAATGCCATCAGCTCCATATTGCTGTTGAACATCTAGCCCTAGCCATTTTCCTTGTGGCATCCGGTATAAGTGAATTTGCAAATCTACATTTGGAAACATATAAGTAAACGCTCCGTCTTGTCGCTCTACAACCCCATTCATCGTATCTACCATTCCCATCAGTTTTACAAAAGAGCTTGTTGGTTTTCCTTCTACCATATCTAAATCATTGGTTAGCCATACCTGCCCTTTACCTGGACGGCGTTCTCCTTCTCGAATATCTTTGGAAACAGATTTTATATAGCCACCACCCCAAATGGACATCCCTTCCCATTTTGGTAGCTTCTCGTAAGATGGGATGGTTTTGTCTTCTAGTCCAGCTATTGCCGAAGTATCTTCTGTAATCAATCGCCATGCGCGAGCGATTATACAGGTTCTGCCTTCGGACTCAAAAGTAGATTCGATTAACTCTATCGTGCGACCTGGACGTATACAACGAGTGGTTATTTTAAAATCGCTCAAGTGAATCATTCCTAAAATATCTAGACTGATACGCGCATAACGCATATTATCTTTAGGCTGAAATTGTTCCAATTCGGCACATATTACACCAGTAGCTGGTGCCATATGCTGCTCCTTATCATTCCATGCACCTTGCGGATTTATTGTCGGGCGATAACTTGCCACTTGTGTACCATCCTCCTGTACTTCTCGATCAAGTAATTTATAATAATAACTCATGTATTTTTTATTTTGCTCGTAAAGGTAGGAATTTAATTATAGTATTGGATGAATACGAGAGTGGTAGACTGGATGGTCTTTTGCCTAAAACGATTTTACTCGGTTTAATAGCAATATTTTCTTAGAGTTAAAAACACCTGTATTCTTAAAGCAATACAAAATAATCATCTAATTAAAAGAGATAGCATAATAAAAAAGGACACCGAAATGGTGTCCTCCTAAATGTGTTATAGAATTGAGCATCCTAGGTTTTCAAAATTATTCTTTCACTATCCTCTGTACCGTTCTTTTCCCTTCGGAAGTAACCGAAACAAAATATACACTTGCATGTAGGCCGCTCAAATCTACTTCAGTCTTATTTACTTTGGGTGCAGATGCCAATACTACTTTACCCAAAAGATCATAGACTATCAAGGCATCGATTTGCTTATCCCCTTGCACATGGAGCACTTCTGAAGTTGGATTAGGATATACTATAAATGCGGTGGCACTCAGATCTTCAACACTTAAGTTGGTATTTACTCCAAAGATGGTCTCATACACATTTCCATTAAAGGTAGCCGTAATGGTATACTCACCATCCATTGCTGTTTGATCCATAGGGAAAATCCATTCTGCCCAGGCGGCAGTATAATCTGGCCAAGTTGAGTCCCAATAATAATCATAAAGTATGGTTCCATCTGGTTTCTCCACTACAATCGCAGTCCTATCCTCGGTCTGCAAGTCTCGATAGAAAATTCGAAATCTCACCTCGTCACCTGGCAGAAAATCCAAGGCTTCGTAGGTATCCTCCACTACGCCACAATCGGTATCAAACGCTTCAGAATTATGTGTAGAAAGCGTTAAGATTTCAGGCATAAAATAATCTGGCTGCTCTTGCCACCAAGATGTAGCATTCATATCATTACAAGCTCCAGCATACGGATCTATAACAGCTCCCGTAACATCCCGAACTTCAAAATGAACATGTGGAATATCGCTACTACCGGAACTACCTGCTAGCCCAAGATACTCTCCCTCCAAAACAGAATCTCCAACCTCTTTGGTAGTAACACTGCCATCCTTAAAATGCCAATACCACGTTTCGGAGCCGTCTGCATGCTCTAGAATAATACCGTTCCAATTTGGATTACCGCTATTAGTACAATTTTTATCAAAATAACCATCCCTTTTCACGAGGATAGTTCCAGGGGCTGCCGCGATAATTTCCATAACCTCCTCATCCATTTTTTTCCAAGGATAAGGCCATACTACATAATCCGTACCCGAATGATTTCCATTCGCCCAATCATAGGTTCACTCCCCACAATTATAATCTGTTAGATTACCACCTGGTGTAAGGTGGTGATCCACTTGATTGAATAGAGAGTAGTAACCATAGTCTTCCAACCCAGCTTTTGGACGGATAGGCAAAATAAACAACGGGTTTAAAGCTGTGCTGGTCTGAGAAGTAGTGGATTTTAATTGTTGAAGGATTTGCTTATTTTCTTCAATCTCCTTAAGGACAATTAACCTCTGTTCTGCACTAATACATTCTGTCTTTGGGATGGTGATGGGATGAAAAGAAAAACTTGGCGGCACAGCATTTTGGGCTAGCATAAAAGACGAGGTTCCCAATAGCAAATAAAGAAATGACGCTTTCATAATGTAGGATTTTAAAATTAATAATAAAGCGATGTTATAGAGAGCATCGCCCCGCTTAACATATATGCACATACAGCAACTGTATTGGCATATTTTTAGCTTTAGTTAATTTAAAATCAATCTAATTGAAAGAGAGCTGAAACAAATGTATAATAAATCCATTATTACATAAAGAATTTAATGTTAATTAAGATTCTATTTTATAATCTATTGGAAGATTAGACACTTTCCCCTAAACAGTCTATTTAGCTACCGATTTTAGTAATCAAACTTCTTTGTTTACCGTTTAATCTAAAATCACGTAATCAATGTATTATATTAGGGATCATGCATCTTTACACAACACATTTAATACATGTACATCTCAAGAATATATTGAAATCAAAAAAGGCGCCACATTTCTGTGAAGCCTTTTGTTTTAGTAGTCCGCCATAAGCGGAGAATCGAACCAGTGTCCGCCTTGGGCGGATAAGAGCCCTCCATCTATCTGTGAAAAATGTGTGTATCCAACCACCTTCTTCCTTGACCGCTCTTTAAAAACTTTTCGTATTCTAAAGCTTCAGACTTCTTAGAAAAAAAATGAGTATAAACAACTTCCCAAGGACGATACCTCACAGTCCAGCCCTTAGTAGACAAATAGTTATGAGATTTAAAACGCTCAATTAAATCAGAAGTCATACCAATATAACGCTTGTTATATTTAGAAGACCATAAAACATAAACAACAAACTCAGAAGGTGAAGCCAACATCTATAATATTGATAAAGTAAAAATGTTTTGAAAAAACAAAAACAATCCGATATTTTAAGAAACTTTTGAAATCAAAAAAGACCCCACATTTCTGTGAAGCCTTTTGTTTTAGTAGTCCGCCATAAGCGGAGAATCGAACCAGTGTCCGCCTTAGACGGATATAGAGACCGAAGAGCTACGACCAAAATAAAAAAGGCGCCACATTTCTGTGAAGCCTTATGTTTTAGTAGCGGGAACTGGACTCGAACCAGTGACCTTCGGGTTATGAGCCCGACGAGCTACCTACTGCTCTATCCCGCGATATGTTTGCAAATATAATACGGATATTTCTAATAAAAAAACTTTCCGTGGTTTTTATTAATTTCAGAAACCAACTCTGACATTCCTTTCGGTGATGTAGTTGCAAATATACTCTAAAACATCTGCAACAACAAATGTATTTACTCCTATTTATTAATTAAAGATTATACCACTTATTTAATTACCTTTATACAATGCAAAAGAAACAGAAACGCATTCTCCTTATATTAATTGGTGTGGTTTGTATAGGCATCCTATACCCATTAGTAAACCACCTTGCGCATAACAAGGTAGTCGCTTTGTTAAAAGAGGACCATAATTCCCTTTTAGTTAAAAACTACGAAGACTTAAAAGTCAATGTATGGAAAGGACAACTCTACATTTCTAACGTAGAGGTTGAATGGCCTAGTGAACAGGGAACAGCTAACAACAATATAAAATCTGAATGCATTCATGTATACGGTCTGAAGCTTATTAACCTTTGGATAAGTAAAAACATAGAAGTTTATCGCATAGAAATAGAAAATCCCGAAGTACAACTTGTAACTGAGAAATCTAATAAAGAAAAGACTTTAAACGACTCCAACAGTGCCAAGAAGCTTCCTAAAATAAATATTGGAGAAATATCTATAAAAAACATGACGTTTGCCAAACGCGATGAAAGAGATAGTATACGGTCACAATTTAAGCTAGTTGACGCTACACTTAAAAATTTAGAAGTCGAGGATTGGGAAACTCCAAGCACTTGGCACAGCAGTTTGACGAGTTATAACATTGAAATTGAGGAGTTATATCATATATCTAATGGGACGGAAGTGTTGAAAATGGATAGAATCCTGTTAACTGATAAAAACCATCAGTTTAAAAACCTACACTTCTATACCGACTTAGCTAAAGAGGAAAGTCAGCTATCACCAATAGAAGAAGGTAATCATCACAATATTGAGGTTGCAACTATAGAGATAAGCCCCATTCAATGGGAGACACATGAAGGGAAGCAACAGTTATACATATCGACTCTTAGCGTAACTTCTCCAAAGCTGCGTATTTATAACAATGGATTAATACCTGAGGAAACAAATACCAAGCCATTATCTAGTCAGCTATTACGCGATTTGAAAATAGAAATCGGTCGTCTAGAGGTTTTAGCTCCTGAAGTGCAACTTGTATTTAAAGAAAAAAGATCTGAAAATGAAAACTCGAACAACGAAAAAGAGCTCCCTGAACTTAGTATTGCTGAAATTACTATAAAAAATGCTTCTTACTCTAAGCATAATGAGAAAGACGCGCTACAAACAAAGTTTAAGCTAGTAGATGCTACGCTTAAGAATCTAAATATTGAAAATTGGAACGCACCAAATACTTGGTACAGTAATTTGGATAGTTATACCATAGAAATAGAAGATTTATACCATAAAGCCACGGATTGGGAAGCATTTAAAATGGATAAAATCGAACTAACGGAAACGGCTCATAAAACCCAAAACTTTCGTTTCTATACGGAGTTGAATAAAAATGAGTATAATGAAAGGCTATCACACGAAAGAGATCATTATGATGTGGCGATTCCAACTGTAGAAACAAGTGGCTTTCAATGGGATGCACACCAGGACAGGCAACGGTTTTTTATAGCGAAGATGGCCTTTAGCTCGCCTAAAATAAGCATATATCGAGATAAACTTTTGCCAGATGATACTAGCATCAAACCTTTATTTAGTCAGTTACTACGCGAATTAAACTTCGATATACAAACGGAACAAATAACCTTAAGCAATGCCGATATCACTTATACCGAGCGAGTACAGGAAGACAACAGCGGCGGCTCGGTATACTTTTCGGACTTTAACGCAGTTATAAGTGATGCCGGAAATTTCAAAGAAATAAACGAAGAGAAAGATATAAGAATAAAAGTAGAAACGACTTTTATGAAAACGGCTACACTAACTGCGGACTGGCGTTTCAACCCTCAAAAAACAGAGGATTCTTTTCATTTTCAAGCAAAAATATCCCGCTTAGATGCTAACCGAGCAAATGTGTTTACCGAGCCCAATTTATTCGTAAAAATGAAAGGAAGAATCGATCTAGTATTTCTAAACATTCACGGCAATAGAAGCGTCTCCCATACAGATTTCGCTATTTCCTACCATGATTTAAAAGTGGAGTTACTAAACAAAAGAGGAAAAGATAAGCTAAAAGTAATCAGTGCTATTGCCAATATATTTGTTAGAAAAGACAGCGAGTCTACAGAGGGAAAACTACAAGAGGTCAAGGTAAAAGTGGAGAGAGACCAAACAAAGTCCATTTTTAATTTCTTATGGAAAAATACGCTAGAAGGTTTAAAGAAAAGTATAGTGAATATCTAATTTATGGCGTACTTACATCAAAAAACACTGCTTCCACTATTCTATACAGCAGCTTAGCTTAAGACTCTAAATCCAAATATAGCGTTTCCCACTCCTTATGTAAGGAAGCTAATTCTGTTTTTAGCTTTTCGTATTTCTTAAAGAACTCTTCTGGTACATTGCCATCTTCATATTTAGTGGCCAACTCTTTGTCCAATTTAGCCAAAGAAGATTCTTTTGTTTGAATATCGCGTTCCACTTTAGAAAATCTGTTTTGTAAAATTCTACGTTCACGACGTGTTTCTTCATCCTCCTGTACCGTCTCTTTTTTAGTTTCTTTAGGCTGTGTTTTTGTTCTTTTTTCTACCTCACGGAAATCGGTAGCCGAACGAGATTCCAAATAATAATCAATATCCCCCAAGAATTCTTTCACTTCGCCATCTGCAAACTCATACACAATATCCGTTAAGCCTTGAAGGAATTCTCTATCGTGTGAAACTAGAATAAGAGTGCCTTCAAAATTTCGTAAAGCATCTTTCACCACATTCTTAGAATCGATATCTAAGTGGTTCGTTGGCTCGTCCATAATAAGCACATTAAAGGACTGCATCATCAACTTTGCCAATGCCAATCTATTGCGTTCCCCTCCACTTAGTACGCTTACATACTTATCTACATCGTCTCCTCTAAATAAAAACGCACCTAGAACGCTTCGCACTTGCTTTCGGTTACTATCATTAGAAGCCTCTATTAAGGTTTCGTGTACCGTTAAGTTACCATCCAAGTATTCAGATTGGTTTTGAGCGAAATAACCGATTTGCACATTATGCCCAAGTCCTAAAACACCTTCATAAGACTCTTCGCCAACAATACATTTTGCAAGCGTAGATTTTCCTTGACCATTCTGACCTACAAAAGCGATTTTGGCACCTCTTGGCACTAGCATATTTACATCTTCTAGAACTTTATGCTCGCCAAAAGATTTAGATAGGTGCTCCATCTTTATAACAACACGCCCTGGCTGTATGGACAATGGAAACTTTAAACTCAATTGGGTGGTATCTCGCTCCTCTACCTCAATGCGATCCATTCTATCCAACTTTTTAATAAGAGATTGCGCCATGGAGGCTTTGGTTGCGGATGCACGGAAGCGCTCGATTAGCTTTTCTGTTTGCTCAATTTCTCTTTGCTGATTCTTCTGCGCTGCTATTTGCTGTTCTTGTAACAACGCACGATGCACAAGGTATTCGGAGTATGGTTTTTTATAATCATAAATCTTTCCAAAGGAGATTTCAATAGTACGATTGGTAGTATTATCCAAAAACATTTTGTCGTGGGAAACCAAAATCACCGCTCCTTCATAGGTTTGCAAAAACCTCTCTAGCCAAACGATAGATTCAATATCAAGGTGGTTGGTAGGTTCGTCCAACAACAAGATGTCGTTACGCTGTAAAAGGAGTTTCGCCAACTCGATACGCATACGCCATCCTCCTGAAAAGTCTTCGGTAAGCTTGTCGAAAGCCTCTCGCTTAAACCCTAAACCTAAAAGTATTCGTTCGGTATCCCCCTCGTAAGTATACCCTCCAAGAATCTCATAGCGTGTTTGCAGCTCATGTAAGTCGACAAGTATCTGATGGTAAGCCTCGCTTTCATAGTCCGTCCGTGTGTTAAGCTGTTCGTTTATGTCTTCTAACTTTTGCTCTACATCTTTTAGCTCTACAAAGGCTTGCTGTGTTTCCTCGACTAGCGTTCGCCCAGATTCAAATTCGATATCCTGACGCAAGAAACCAATCTTCACATCTTTACCTAAAGCAATACTTCCTTCATCATAGCTTTGATCGCCAGAAATAACGCGTAATAAAGTTGATTTTCCAGAACCGTTTTTTCCGACTAGTCCAATGCGATTACCAGCAGAAACTTGAAATGCGATTTTTTGAAACAAAGACTCTCCGTGGAAAGAAACTGTAAGATTGTGAATATTGAGCATGAAGGTACATTATTTCTGCAAAGATGCTTAAATTTGCATCCATATAAAAGGAAGCTATGAAATTCTTACAAGGGACTAGACTATATAGTATTTTAACGGGCACATGTCCTGTTTGTCATAAGGACCACATGTACGAACACCCAAATGCGTACAAACTATCTAAAACCTTAATCGTAAAGGAAAGGTGCGATCATTGCTTCTTTAGATTCAGGTTGGAACCTTCATTTTTCTTTGGGGCAATGTATGTGAGTTACGCTATAGGCGTTGCTTTGGCTGTTGCTACCTTTGTTATTACCCACTTTTTCTTAGGCTTAGACAAGGTGTATATCCTCATAGCGATAGGCGTAGTCCTTTTTGCTTTAATGCCTATTACACAACGTTTATCTAGAAATATTTGGTTGAATTTTTTTGTGGGTTATAAGCCCAAAAAAGCATCGAACACTAGAGAGCAAAATGAGAAAGAGACGCCGGCAAGAGCTATTTAAGACATAAACCGTTTTACATCCATTGTAGATGGCAAGGGTTGGTTATTTTCAATCGCATCATACAATAGTTTAGAGTAGGAAGGACCCCGAGTAAATCCTCTTGTTCCCAATCCATTAAAAATATACATCCCTTCGTTTATCTCTCCCAACACAGGATGCCGATCTTTCGTTACTGGTCGAATCCCAGTAATTTGATCTACTACCTGATATGCGCAAGTAATCATTTTCTGAAGCTTCTCTTCTATTTCTTTCCGAGCTATTTCTGTTGGGTGATTGGTTGCGTCTTCCCGACTATAGGTTGCCCCTACTTTATAAAGATCATTTCCTAGTGGAATAACATAAACTCCACCTTTTAGCATATAATCTAATTTTAGTTTTGGTGCTTTTAAAATTAGGTACTCCCCTTTATTAGGGAGAATTACATCCGTAGTCAAGTATGGATTATTAACTACTTCTGCTCCTTCGGCAAAAACAATATGCTTTGCTTGAATGCCCTCATACTGCCATGGATAAATATCAGAAACGCGACTTAACTTTTTATGATTAAAGCTTTCTAATCTCATTTTTTGATTAGTAAGAAGATAGTCTTTATAGCTATTGACAAACGCTACAGCGTCTATTTTAAAACTCTGCATCACTTCACCTAAGCCGAATTCTGCAAGGATATATGGATTTGCATTAGATTGCACCTGAGGACTTATAAAAGGTTTTAAATGAGCTTTATCAGACGCAGCAAACCAATTATTCTGTTCTTCTACAGAGGCAAAGATTCGAAAGACTCCATGTTTACGGTACAGCCATGTGTCAGGTGTATATCTTTGAATATCCTCGTAGGTTTTCAATGCATATTCGGTGCGCTCTATGGTGTCGTCCGGAGCTGTAAATCTACGTAGAACAATAGGATTAAAAACGCCTCCAGAGTTTTGTGTTGCACCAGCTACATTATCAGCGATAACCAGAAAGCTTTTTTCATGATTTAGCAGTTGTTTACTGAAACATATTCCAGCGATACCGAGTCCTACAATTATATAATCGACTTTCATAGTAGTTAAGATAAAAACACCCTCTCGATGTGGTAATCAAGAGGGTGTTGTATAGTATATTCCAATTAAGGTTTTAGTTTGCCCAAAGGTCCATTTCTACGTTACGGATCTTATCTTTAATACGTTCGGATTCTAATAATTGCATCAACGCATTATCCTGGATATAGTGATCAATATCTCTATCCCCATACTCATTATCCTCTTTATAGATAACCGCGCTAAAACGACGGGAATTCAACAAGTGATCGAAGGTTAAGGGCATGGCGGAGTTAGAGTTGTTAAAAGCATGTGCTTTATGTAAAACCTCTCTGGCATCAGGATAGAATATCCAAAACAACTCTACTTTGTTATCCATATCATCTGGAAACGCTTTACTTCGAGCTTCGCTAGCTACTGGGCAGATTCCTATCAAGCGGTACTTTAACTCCCCTTGTCTCTTATCCACATACCAGTATCCTCGTATTCTCCACTCTTCTATATCTCCAGCATCTAATGAGAAGCTTCGGATATACTGCGGATCTACAGCCTCGCCAGCGTTTATTTGCGAAATACCCATATCGGTAGTATCGCTATACACTAAAGAAGCTCTTATATCATTTAAATCACGCTTTTGCGTAAAGTACGAATCTGCATAAACCTCCGTAATATTTCCTTCCTGAATATTTTTTACTAAGACGTCGTATAAAGAACGACGATCTCTACCAATATTATTGGTGTCGATAGGATAATATAGCGGAAAGTTCATTCGCTCATTAAGATCAATAATCTCCCAAGTGGTTTTGGACCATAATACGTCCCTATCGTCCACATATCCATATGGCAAAGGACCATCATTGTCATTTTCCATTTGCTCGCCGGTTTTTACACCGATTTCCGATGGAGATTTTGCGTTCAATATATTTATCTGTGCACTAGCACTCAAGCTGAATAGCAATGAGAGTGCACCAAATAAAACCACATCCTTAATTGTCATAAAATTAAATTTAATTTGTCAATTCTACCATTATTGGTGATATCCTAGGCAGTTTATAGGAAGAGTTTCCTGAAATATTTGCCTTGATATCTATAATCTGTACTACAGAACCTCTAGGAGCTCTCTGCAATGCTTGTTTTGCCTGCTGATTCAATTTATTTCCTTGAACATTGATAGTTGGTTGTCCTGGTACTCTAAAGCTAAATCCTGATACTTGTAGGTTCAGATCGAAATCGAAATCTAAAAGAACCGCTCCAATAGTGGATATCTCTAGTCCTTGTCTTTCTATACGCACTGCTCCTCCATTACCATCTTCTCCTCTAACTGTTCCCGTTGGTCTAGGTATGTCTTTAATACGGAAAGGGACTTTAGAGCTAACTGTAACACCATCTGGCGTTGTTCCAGAAGCAGAAATAACCACTTCTCTACCAGCACCTGGGCGCATTACATATTTACTACCACTAACCTTAGTTAAACCAGCACCTGAAGCATTTACACTATTATCAGGTAAGCCTGGAATCGCAATAGTCAATGGGTTTTCTACCCCGCGGTATACCACGTTCATCTTATCAGCAGAAATTACTGCATCGGTAGGGCGGCTAATAGTCGTAAAGCTTTGCTTTACTTCTACCTCTTGCTCTTCTCCCCCAAACATGTAAACCAACTTACCTTCTATAAGGTTTTCTCCTGGCGTACCAGCATTCACTTTTAAGTTGATTTTTCCACCTTTAACTTCATACTGATCTTCTGATAATGGTCTACCATTTAAAGTAAGTTCCACTCTTGCTGGTGACGTAGCGTCGTCCGTTCGTCCTAAAACCAAAGAACCTTCGAACTCCTCTCCAGTATAATATGCCGACTTAGATGTTTCTAATAAAGTAGCATAGTTGTCATAAGATAATGCATCGTCTTGTGAACCAGACAGCATTTTCGCTAATATCTCACTTTGAATATTCATCACATCCGACTGCATTTGCGTTAATTTTGTACGCGTAGCGATCAGTGGGAATCCTTCGAAGTTATAATTTAACCAATGACGTGTAAGGCCATCTCTAGTCTCTACATCTTCGGTTGAAAACTTTTTATCAATATCATCGATAATATCTTGTAATTGAGGTGCATCTTGCAACAAGGCTTTCATATCTGTACGATACGTATCTACCTTATCCACAAACTCCTGTCCTTCGTCGGTCAATTTTCCAGAAACAAAGAACTTTCTATCTGTAAAGCCAGATTGGTCTTGTGTCTCATAATCTTCCGGTCTTTCTAAAGAGCCTATTATTTCATCTTTTATACCTTGTACGTAATCGATGAAATCATTGGAGATGGTCTGCATTTCTTCAGACGCCTCTTTAATCGCACCATATTGTTCTGGTGACTCACTTGCTCTTTGCGCCAAATTGGACATAAAAGCACTGTTTCTTTGCATGGTTGTTTCATTCGCCTCTGTAAGACGCTCATCCATAATTCCAAAAGCAGATAGTACCTCTTTCGTCATATTTAGTGCCATCATCGCAATAAATACAAGATACATGAGGTTAATCATCCTCTGTCTTGGTGTTAATTTACTTGCTGACATATATTTGTTCTTTTTTTAATAGGATTAATTACTTTTTTCTTTGTTATCTAATTCTTTAAAAGAACATTATTTTCTTGTCATAGCAGATAGCATTCCTCCGTACACTCCGTTTAGTGAGGATAGGTTGGTAGCTAAGCTTTCCATTTGTTGTTGTAACTGAACTGCATTGTTTGCAACACTTTCGTTTGCTTCTGCTTGTTTTTTACTAGATTCTAATTGAACCTTATATAAGCTATTCAGCGACTCTAATTGGGTAGCTGCTTTAACCATTTCCTCGCTATATTTCTTTGTAGAGGTCATAGCATCTGTTGTTGGCGCAATTCCTTTTGCTGCACCTTCGAAAGAGCGGATACTCTCCCCTAGACTAGCCATAAGGTTAGCGTCAATTTTTGCATCTTTCAACATCGCATCTAATTTCTTAGAAAGCAATCCAGACTCTTCTTCTTGAGAAATCATTTGTTGCTTTCCACCTCTTTGCATAGCGGATCCTTGTCCTCCAGCTAATTCTGGATAAACCAAAGACCAGTCTAGGTCGGAATCCACTGGCTCAAATGCCGAGAGAAAGAAAATCGTCGCTTCTGTAATCAAACCGAATGCTAGCAGTGAATCTCCACTTATAGGTCCTATAGACCAGTGTAGAATTTTAAATAATGCACCAAGAATTACAATGGAGGCTCCGATTCCGTAAGCCATGTTAAATAAACGTTTTGGCAATCTCATAATACAATAGTTTTAGTGATAAAAGTTAAGTTATAGTTTAGATTTAAGTATTCAAGTTTAGATTAATTTCCTTCTCCCATATAGTCCTGTACGGTACGGAAACCGATGTAACTTCTAGAAGAATCCGCATACTCGTAGTCTCTAGTACTCACTTGAAGGAAGTAAGCGGTATCTTTCCACGACCCACCACGAACTACTTTTCGCATATCTTTTGCATCGTTCACATTTGGGTTCATGGTAGAAGAGTAAGTATACGAAGACTGGTCATACGAGGATGCAGTCCACTCTGCTGCATTACCTGCCATATTGTACAGTCCAAAACCATTTGGTGCATAGGAGTCTGCCTCTACAGTATATAGTGCTCCGTCTGCCGCATAGTCTCCTCTTGCTGGTTTAAAGTTTGCCAAGAAGCATCCTCTATCGTCCATAGCATATGGACCACCCCACGGGTACGAACTAGACTCTAGTCCGCCACGTGCAGCATATTCCCACTCTGCCTCACCAGGCAAACGAAATTGGTTTACATGCGCTCTTCCCTTGCTTTTTTGGAAGGCATTTTTATATAAAGTTCGCCATGCGCTAAACGCTTTTGCTTGTTTCCAGCTCACTCCCACTACTGGATAGTCGCTATAGGCTTCGTGCCAGAAATAGTCATTATGCATTGGCTCATTGTAGGAGTAGCTAAAATCTCTAATCCATACCGTAGTATCTGGATAGATCATCAACTCCTCCGAATGTATAAAGTCTCTTCTTCTTTTAGTTGGATTATTGGCAGCTGCCTCTACATCCATGGTAGTGTACTTAAAACGCAGTTTTTCTACATCGATAGTTCGCTGCCCGTTATATGCCTCATCGTAAGGGATATACATAGTATCCATTACCTCAGCATAATACTCATCTGGGTATTTTGAAGTATCCCAAATCAACTTCACTCTCTTGTTGATTCTTCTTCCTTCGTTAAAATCATCGCTCAAACTATAGTAGTTATCATACATGTACTGCTCGTATGGCGTTCTATTTTCGTCGTCTTGGTCTAAGAAGGCATATTCACCAATACCACCATCTCCTGGACCCATGCCAACTTCATCGGCAAGCTCTGCCAATTTCAATCTGGTGATAGAGTCTTTAACCCATTCTACAAACTGCCGGTATTCGGAGTTTGTAATTTCGGTTTCATCCATATAAAAGGAACGAACGGTTACCGTTTTAGTGGGTGCATCTTTCACATCGAATAAATCGTCGTCCGATTTACCCATTATAAAAGACCCGCCAGGTATTAAGGTCATACCATAAGGCTTTTCTGGGTGCCATTTTTTTCCTTTAACTCCCACCAGTTCCCCTCTATCGCCGGAATTACAGCTAAACAGAAAGGCAACAATCGCAGCTAATGCAATAAACTTCTTCATATACACTTTAGTTATTTGAACTTTCAAAGGGATAAACGTATTTATAATTCTTATAATAAACAAAACATTTCATAAATATTTACTAAAAAAGATCGCATTTGATTTTTAACAGCAGCCTAAAAACCGATTTTTTGCTGTGCTTTATACCATCTTTCTGGCAGTTTTTGATCGCAAGCAGCGAGATAATCTTCGTAGCTACATGGTAATAACGCAATAGATTTACTTTTAGTATCTAATTGCAAAGATTTTGGTAATTCTATCCACCAGCGACCAGACTTTAAACTTTTCTTAAAATGCAAAACCATATCATCGATTGGCACTTGGTAATTATTGTAGAAATTTTCATCCTCAAAACTATCGTCATTTACCCTGAAGTTAACTCCTTCTATAAAGTACCAAATACATTGTGCAAATAACATAGCGGCTTGCGGATCGTTCTCGATGCCGTGCAACTCTGTAATACTAAAAGACCTACAAGAGTTACTTAAACCTGCATATCGCGTTAAGGCGCAAATCTCCCTGCTATCAAGCCCATTGGGATGGTTATGCAATCCCTGCATGTGTGCTGCTTGAATACTATTTACATCCAAACTAACCAGGTCCGCATTTCGCAAATATGGTTCTACCTTAGTGATATTCGATGTAATATTACCTAAACGATAGGCATCAAACAACAATTTATCCAAAAGAGTTATCTCATCGGCACTATTATAGCAGGATTGATAACCTAATACAGTATAGTTAAACAAGCGATACGGCTCTACAGATACCATTTTACCAACGTAGGAGCGATTGCTAATCGGCGCTTCCATATCACCGATATCAAATCGATTATCGATATTCACATAATGCAACATCTTATTTAAGTAGGTATAGCCTCTATATTGTGCGTAGACCAAATCCTGTCCTCCACCTAATATAATTGGTATCACATCTGCTTGCAATAAGCTTTCTACTACTTTCTGTACAGCAAATAAAGTATCGGCACGAGAATGTCCAGGGGAAATATCTCCTAAATCAGCAATCGGCAAGTTCCAGTTTCCCAGAAACAACTCATATAGAGACAAGCGCAACGCATCAAAAGACAACTCGGCGTCTTTTGCCCCTCCTAATAGGCGCTCGCCCACGCCAAAAACAGCTAGCTTTATAGGTTGCAAGTCTGGAAATCCAGCTTCTACAGTATGTATTGCAATCTGACGGCCCAAAGTGCCTGGATCTAAATACGCTAGTTGTACTTCTAGCGTATTCTTAATCGGTTTTAAAAAGTCTTGCACGTTTTATTTTTTCTTAGGTTTGGTTGATTTCTTTTTAGCAGTTTTCTTTTTGGCAGCTGTGGTTTTCTTTTTGGCAGCGGTCTTTTTCTTTGTCGCTCTCTTTTTCGGCTTAGCAGCCTCTATAAGCTTCTGCGCTTCCTCCAAAGTGATTTTATCCACTTCGGTTTCTTTTGGCAACTCTACCTTTATCTTGCCTTTTATCACATTAAATCGTTTCCAACGCGCTTTCTCGATACGAATACCTTCTTCCGTCCACTCTACTAGTAGCTTATCCTTCTCTTTTTGCTTTTTATCTTCGATTAATGTCACAATATCCTCTTCGGATAGATTATCGAAGTCATATTTTTTATTGACGTTGATAAACATATCGTTCCACTTTATATAGGGTCCAAAACGCCCAACACCTTTTTGAACAGGCAAGTCTTCGTAATGATAAATAGGGGCATCGGCTTTTTTCTTCTCTTCGATAAGCTCGATTGCCTGTTCTTTTGTAACATCTAGTGGATCCATTCCTTTTGGTAAAGAAATAAAAACCTTTCCATGACGAACATACGGTCCAAAGCGCCCATGATTTGCCTCTACCTCTTCGTCTTCGTATTCTCCTAGCGCTTTTGGAAGCTTAAACAAATCCATAACCTCCTCAAAAGTTATGAGGTGTAATTGTTGGTCTGGACGTAGACTAGCGAACTTCTTATCCTCATCCTCTGCGCTTCCTATTTGTGCCATAGCACCATAACGCCCTAATCGGACCAAGACAGGCTTACCGCTTTCTGGATGCGTTCCTAGTACTCGCTCTCCACTCTCTCTGTCGGCATTTTCTTTAACGTCCTCTACGGTAGGTTGGAATTTCTTATAGAAATCACGCATCATGGTTTTCCAATCCTCTTTTCCTTCAGCTATATCGTCAAACTGTTGCTCTACACGTGCAGTAAAATTATAGTCTAATACATTTTCAAAATGCTCTACAAGAAAATCAGTTACGATTAGACCGATATCTGTTGGCATCAATTTTCCTCGGTCTGCGCCAACCATTTCGGTTAGCTTCTGCTCTTTTATAACATTTTTTGCTAAAGAAAACTGCACATAATTACGCTCTGCACCTTCCTTTTCTCCTTTTTCCACATAATTTCTTCTAATTATTGTAGAAATGGTAGGCGCGTAAGTAGAGGGTCTTCCTATACCTAGCTCCTCCAATTGCTTAACTAAAGAAGCTTCTGTAAATCGGTAGGGTGCTCTAGTAAATCGCTCGGTGGCAGTGATAAGTCTATTGTAAACCACGTCGTGTAGAGCTAAGTGTGGTAACATACCATCCTGCTCTTCATCTTCTAAATCCGTTCCTTCTAAGTATACTTTTAGGAAACCATCGAATTTTATCATTTCTCCTCTTGCAACAAAATGCTTGTCTAAGACCTTATCCTTTGCATCGGTAATTTCGATATTCGCAACGGTACGTTCCAATTGAGCATCACTCATTTGGGAGGCAACGGTTCTTTTCCAAATCAGATCGTATAAACGCGCCTGATCTCTTTCTGCCCTTATCTCGGCATTTCCCATATTGGTAGGGCGAATTGCCTCGTGTGCTTCTTGGGCGCCTTTGCTTTTACCCTTATAGTCTCTTGGTTTGCTATATGCTTCGCCATATAATTTTGTTATTGCTTTCTGCGCAGCATTTTTCGCTTCATTGGAGAGGTTCACGCTATCGGTACGCATGTAGGTTATATACCCTGCTTCGTACAATCGCTGTGCAACCGTCATGGTTCTTCCTACCGAAAATCCTAACTTCCTAGAAGCTTCTTGTTGTAAGGTAGAAGTGGTAAAAGGAGGTGCGGGCGATTTCTTCGCAGGCTTCTTTGTCAGCTCCCCAACTTTATAACTAGCATTTAGATTTTCTTGTAAGAATACCTCTGCTTCTTTTTTTGTTTTGAAGTTCCTAGGCAGTTTTGCTTTAAAAACATTGCCTTCCTCTGTTGTGAACTCTGCATCTACGCGATAAGAACCGACTGGCTTAAACGCTTCTATACTTCGTTCACGCTCTACAATCAATCGAACTGCAACTGACTGTACACGCCCTGCCGACAGTCCGCCTTTTACTTTACGCCATAATACTGGTGATAACTCATAGCCCACCAATCTATCTAAGATTCGTCGTGCTTGTTGGGCATTTACCAAATTATAATCGATGCCTCTTGGATTCTCAATCGCCTTTAAAATCGCTGATTTGGTAATTTCATGAAAAACAATACGTTTGGTTCTCTTCTCATCCAAACCCAGTGTTTCTGCTAAATGCCATGCAATAGCTTCTCCCTCACGGTCCTCATCACTAGCTAGCCAAACCATATCCGCGTTCTTTGTCAGTCGTTTTAATTCGCCAACCACCTTCTTCTTATCGTCTGGTACAATGTATTTTGGGTCAAAGTTCCCTTCGGTATCCACCCCCAATTCACTAGAGGGTAGATCGGCGATATGACCATAACTAGAAGTAACATGGTATCCTTCCCCAAGGAACCTCTCTATGGTTTTTGCCTTTGCAGGTGACTCTACTATAACTATATTCTTTGCCATATTTTATTTATTCTTTTGGATTACAAAAGTATAGGTTTTTTTTAACTTCAAACATGAAGTCTCATAATTCACACTTTTGTAGAATTTTAACTTCGATTAAACACACCTTCTAAACCACTTCAAAACATATAGATTTTCTCTTATTTTAATATCTAGACCCAAAGGTGTTTATTTGAATACCTTGAGTCTTTATATACAAGCTATACTAAATGGAGCTATTTAATAAGGACTGAAAACAAACTATATTATTTCCTTTATTTTGGATTAAATCTACACAAGATTAACTTTTAAATATAATTTAGATACATTATTGTTTTTTGGACATCCTGTTACATAAGCATCCCGTATCACGATGACCAACTAATATAGTCTTAATTTATGAAATTATTTCTGCCACTTTGTCACACTTTGATTATTATGTTATACCTTTGCTCGCAGTTACGGGTGAGGTAAATTCTTTGCCCTTATAATTTTTCAGGAAGATGTATTATGGAGAAGACTATAGACGAAAGCATACAAGGCAACGCATTAAAAGCTAACGGGAGAGCTGAAAACAGCAAAAAGCTGTATATAGAAAGTTACGGATGTGCCATGAATTTTAGCGATAGCGAAGTAGTTGCTTCAATTCTATCAAAAGAAGGATATAGCACTACAGAGGAGTTACGGGAAGCCGACTTGGTTTTGGTAAACACTTGTTCAATTCGCGACAATGCAGAACAAACGGTGCGAAGAAGATTGGATGAATACAACGCCGTAAAACGCGATTATAACCCAAAGATGAAGGTTGGTGTTTTGGGCTGTATGGCGGAAAGACTAAAAGAAAAATTTCTTGAAGAGGAAAAAGTAGTAGATTTAGTGGTTGGTCCAGATGCCTACAAGGATCTACCCAATCTCTTGGAGGAAGTGGAACAAGGCCGCGATGCCATAAATGTTATCCTTTCTCGCGAGGAAACCTATGCCGACATATCTCCCGTGCGATTAGGTGGCGATGGCGTAACCGCATTTGTAAGTATTACACGTGGTTGCGACAACATGTGTACGTTTTGTGTGGTACCATTTACTCGCGGAAGAGAGCGAAGCCGAAGTCCAGAAAGCATTGTTGCCGAAGTAAACGACTTGGCAAGCAAAGGATATAAAGAGATTACTTTATTAGGTCAAAACGTAGACAGCTATCTATGGTATGGCGGTGGGTTAAAGAAAGACTTTGACAAAGCTAGCCCCATTCAGCAAGCAACAGCTATAGATTTTGCTGGATTATTGGTTTTAGTCGCGGAGGCACAACCTTATGTCCGCATTCGATTCTCGACTTCCAATCCGCAGGATATGGACGATAACGTATTGCATACTATTGCCAAATATGACAACATCTGTAATTACATTCACCTACCCGTACAAAGTGGTAGTTCTAGAATTTTAAAAGCGATGAACCGTCAACATACACGCGAAGAGTATATGGCGCTAATCGATAGAATACGTCAAATTATTCCAGATTGTACCATTTCGCATGATATGATTATAGGGTTCCCAACAGAGACAGAAGAGGACCATCAACAAACCCTGAGCTTAATGGAGTATGTGAAGTATAGTTTCGGATATATGTATATGTATTCTGAGCGTCCTGGAACACTTGCGGGCAGAACGCTAGAGGATGATGTTCCAGACAAAACGAAGAGAAGAAGGCTGACAGAAATAATAAACTTACAGCAAAAACACAATGCGTATCGCACCAAAAAATATTTGAATACGCAGGTAGAAGTGCTTATAGAACGTGAATCCAAAAAGTCTGATCAAGAATGGAGCGGCCGAACGGAGCACAATATCACTGCGGTTTTCCCAAAGGAAAACTATAAGCCAGGCGACTATGTGCTGGTAGATATTCACGATTGTACTACGGCTACTCTAATAGGAAAAGCGGTAGGATATAGCAAAAACCAACAATAATATAAGTAGAAGATACTAACTGATAAAAACGAATTAACTTATGTCTATCCAAGCGGTAAAACAACGTTTTGAAATAATAGGTGACGATCCGAAACTAAATCTCGCATTAGAGAAGGCGATTCGTGTAGCACCAACAGATATATCGGTATTGGTTACTGGAGAAAGCGGTGTAGGTAAAGAGAGTATCCCTCGAATTATCCACTCCTTATCCCACAGAAAACACGCAAAATATATTGCTGTAAACTGCGGTGCTATTCCAGAAGGAACCATAGATAGTGAGTTATTCGGACACGAGAAAGGTGCATTTACGGGAGCAAACACCGCTAGAAGTGGGTATTTTGAAACTGCCGATGGAGGTACCATCTTCTTGGACGAAGTGGGCGAACTTCCGCTATCTACCCAAGTGCGACTATTGCGTATATTGGAAAACGGAGAGTTTATGAAGGTAGGTTCTTCACAAATTCTAAAAACCGATGTGCGCATCATAGCAGCTACCAACATAGACATGAACGAAGCTATAAAAAGCGGCCGCTTTCGCGAAGACCTATACTACCGTTTGAGTACGGTAGATATAAACCTCCCACCCTTAAGAGAAAGAAAAAACGACATACATTTATTATTTCGAAAGTTTGCTTCCGACTTTGCACATAAATATAAAATGCCGACCGTTCGACTAGATGACGAGGCTGTAAATGCCTTGGTAAATTATCGATGGTCCGGAAACATCCGACAACTGCGCAACGTGGCAGAACAAATATCTGTTTTGGAGAAAAATAGGGAAATAGATACCGCTACCCTTCTGCATTACTTGCCGGAAGTATCTAGTTATTTACCTGCCTTGGTCAAAACTTCTAAATCAAAAAGCGACTTTAGCAGTGAGAGAGAAATTCTATATAAAGTATTGTTTGACATGCAACGTGACATAAATGACTTAAAATCGTTGACCTTGGAGCTATTAAAATCCGACGACACAAACCATGTGGAGAAAGAGCACTCTGGTCTTATTGAACAGATATATGAAAATTACGATGCCGAAGAACAACAGCAACAGCAGAGCGAATCTGAAAAACCTAATATAAAACTGCTAGCAGTTCCCTCTAAAGAAGAGAGCCAGAAGATGTCTTACGATTATGCAGAAGAAATTCAAGAGGAGGAATCTTTATCCCTACAGGACCAAGAGTTAGAATTAATTAAAAGATCTTTGGAAAAACATGATGGTAGGCGCAAAGCTGCAGCGGAGGAATTGGGTATTTCGGAGCGTACGCTATATCGAAAAATAAAACAATTCAATCTTTAAAATGAAGAACCACCTTAGAAATATTGTCGCTCTCCTTATAGTAAGCATTTTAATGACAAGCTGTAAGTTTTATTCATTTACCGGAGCAGATATAGATTATAATACCACCAAAACGTTTCAAGTGAATTACTTTAGAAACGAAGCACCTTTGGTAGAGCCGTCTATTTCTAGAGATTTTACCGATGCTTTGCAAAAAATCATGCTAAACCAAACCAGTTTATCGCAAACCAATAGAGATGGAGATCTGATTTTTGAAGGAGAGATTGTAGAATACTACATCGCACCCATTACAGCCACAGCAGAACATAGAGCCGCACAAAACCGACTTACCATAGCGGTAAATGTGCGTTTCATAAACACCAAAGATCCCGACAAAGATTTTGAAAGACGCTTCTCCTATTATTATGATTACGAAGGCGGCGCGATGCTTATTGGCGGACAATTAAGCACTGCCACCGAAGAGATTTTTGAAAGAATTACACAAGATATTTTCAACGCATCTTTATCAAACTGGTAATACTATGTTAGAACCCAATCACTTTAAAAAATTACTTAGTAATCCAGATTCTACTGTAGAAGAAGACCTAGAAAAACTAGAGCTACTCCTGCAGGAACACCCCTATTTACAAAGCGCAAGAGCATTGCAGCTAAAGATATTCAAACAAAAAAACAGTGCACTATACAATGATGCACTAAGAAAAACCGCTGCTTACACAACCGATAGAGACGTATTATTTCAATTTATAACTTCCGAAACTTTCGCCGATCAAGAAGTACAAAAAGAAGAGCCTATCAAAAAAATAGAGAGCTTAGAGGAAGCACCTGCTCCTGAGGAGTTGGAGATAGATACAGAACCAGTAGAGACAAAAATAGCAATAACAGAAGCCGAAGAAAAAGCTACAGAAAAAGCGTTACCTACTACAAACGAAATCACAAAGACCGAACAAGATACGGCAGAGGAAATTTTAGAGCTCGACCAGCCACTTGCATTTAACAAACAAGATTCTTACTCTTTCTCGGAGTGGTTGCAACTTACCAATCGAAAACCAATAGATCGGGAAACAGATCAAAAGGAGCAAAATTCTCAAGGCGAGAAAGAAGGCATACATGAAACAGACAAAGCGCCAAAAACAGACAAAGTTATCCATTTGGTAGATGCTTTTTTGAAAAAAAACCCACGTCCCAAGCGTAAATCGGAGATATATGAAGAGGAGAATCCCAATGTTTTGGATACAGACAATGATGCTCCAAAGTCTTTAATGACGGAGACTTTGGCGCGAGTGTACCTGCAACAAAAGAACTATAAAAAGGCAATTCAAGCATATAAAATATTAATTTTGAAAAATCCCGAAAAAAGTGGTTACTTTGCAGACAAAATACGAGCAATAGAAAATCTCACTAATAAAAAGTAATATGAGCACATTTACAATATTCGTTATCCTAATCATTTTTGTAGCCTTCTTACTGGTTACGGTTATTATGGTGCAAAACCCACAAGGTGGTGGTTTATCCGCTTCTTTTGGTGGTGGAGGCCAACAAATGGGTGGAGTTAAGAAAACTTCCGACTTTTTGGACAAAAGTACTTGGACCTTAGCTATTATTCTTTTGGCGCTAATCCTGCTTTCCAACATTTCGTTAATGACAGGCGGCACGGCCAGCCAAAGCGATTTATTTGATAATAACGATGCCATACCTACTCAAACTATTCCTGCACCAACAGACGCAGATATAGATGCAACACTAAACACCGAGGAAGAATAGCTTTTTAAAAGCACCACATACCTATACAAAATGCCAACTTGCAATGACAAGTTGGCATTTTTTTTGACAGAATTTCAAGAAAAATGCTTTGGCATACTTTGTGCCTAAATGATAGCCTAAACAACAGAATTAATTAAACTAACAATTTAAAATTTATAAAAAATGGCGTTAAAAATTCAACCACTTTCAGATCGCGTTTTGGTAGAGCCACAAGCAGCAGAAACCAAAACTGCCTCTGGTATTATCATTCCAGATTCGGCTAAAGAAAAACCATTACAAGGAAAAGTAGTAGCGGTAGGAAAAGGAACTAAAGACCACGACATGACTGTTAAGGTAGGAGATGTGGTGCTTTATGGAAAATATTCTGGAACCGAATTGAATTTCGAAGGAAAGGACTATCTGATCATGCGAGAAGATGACCTGCTAGCGATTGTTTAACCTCATTCCAATTAATAATAAAATTTAAATACAAATGGCAAAAGAAATAATTTTTGATATTGAAGCACGCGATGGCATAAAGCGCGGCGTAGATGCACTAGCCAACGCAGTAAAGATAACCTTAGGACCAAAAGGACGTAATGTAGTTTTAGGTCGTTCGTATGGCGCACCACAAGTTACGAAAGACGGCGTTTCTGTAGCGAAAGAAATAGAGCTAGAAGATGCACTGGAAAATATGGGTGCACAAATGGTTAAGGAAGTTGCTTCTAAAACCAACGATCTTGCTGGTGATGGAACCACCACGGCAACTATCCTAGCACAAGCAATTGTAAACGAAGGATTAAAAAACGTTACTGCTGGTGCTAACCCAATGGACTTAAAAAGAGGAATCGACAAGGCAGTTATCGCGATTACTAATAGCTTAGCAGAACAAGCTACCGATGTTGGAAACTCCTCCGATCAAATAAAACAAGTAGCATCCATCTCGGCCAATAACGACGAGCTTATTGGTGAACTTATCGCCGATGCCTTTGGAAAAGTAGGCAAAGAAGGAGTGATTACCGTAGAGGAAGCCAAAGGAACAGAAACCTATGTGGATGTTGTAGAAGGTATGCAGTTCGATCGCGGTTACCTATCCCCTTACTTCGTTACCGATAGCGAAAAAATGCAAGTAGAGATGAGCAACCCATATATCTTGTTGAGCGACAAGAAGATCTCTACCATGAAAGACCTACTTCCTATCTTGGAGCCTGTGGCACAACAAGGAAAAGAACTATTGATTATAGCAGAAGACATCGAAGGAGAAGCTTTGGCTACATTGGTAGTAAACAAACTTCGTGGCTCGCTTAAAATTGCTGCTGTAAAAGCACCAGGGTTTGGCGATAGACGTAAAGCCATGCTAGAAGATATTGCACTTCTAACTGGAGGTACTGTAATTTCTGAAGATAGAGGATTCACCCTTGAGAACGCTACTGTAGAAATGCTAGGAACTGCAGAGAACGTTACGATAGATAAAGACAACACCACTATTGTAAACGGTGCTGGAGAAAAGGACTCTATTAAAGCTAGAGTAAATCAGATAAAAGCACAGATAGAAAGCACTACTAGCGATTACGACAGAGAAAAGCTACAAGAACGTCTTGCAAAACTTGCTGGAGGCGTAGCGGTACTGTATGCTGGTGCTGCTAGTGAAGTGGAGATGAAGGAGAAGAAAGATCGTATAGACGATGCACTTCATGCCACACGTGCTGCGGTAGAAGAAGGAATTGTCGCGGGAGGCGGTGTAGCACTTATCCGCGCCTTAGATGCATTGCAAAATATTCCTACCGAAACGGTAGACGAAAAAACCGGAATAAAAATCGTAGCAAGAGCTATCGAAGAACCGCTTCGCACCATAGTAAACAACGCAGGAGGCGAAGGCTCTGTAGTAGTTAATAAAGTAAAAGAAGAGAAAGGAAACTTTGGCTACGATGCTAAGTCAGAAACTTACGTAGACATGCTAAAGACAGGTATTATAGATCCAAAGAAAGTAACTAGAATCGCATTGGAAAATGCTGCTTCGGTTGCTGGAATGATCCTAACTACAGAGTGCGCTTTAGTTGAAATAAAAGATGAAAACGCACCTGCAATGCCGCCGATGGGTGGTGGAATGCCAGGGATGATGTAAGCAACTCTTACAGAATATAATTAAAAAGCGCCTTGAGATACTTAAGGCGCTTTTGCTTTTTAGAAACTGGCTTGCACTGTATGCTTTTCCATTTATTGCAAGCAATGGAAAAGCTTAAAAAACCCATACTAAAAGCGCTTAATTCCAATAACCAGCGGATAGCATACAAAGCAGACTATCTGTTTAAGAAAACACCTAAATAAAGACTAATGTAACTTTTGCTACGTTGGAGTTCCACACTATAAATTATCTTTGCAACATAAATAAACCAACAAACAGTTTAAAATGGATATAAACGATTGCATAATAATAGACGTTCGTACTAGAGAAGAATTTATGGGCGGGCATGTCGCTGGATCTAAAAACATCCCTCTCTTAGAGATTTTAGAACATGAAGAGGAATTGAAAAAGATGAAGCAACCTATTATCTTTTGTTGTGTAAGTGGTGCTAGAAGTGGACAAGCTGCCAATTACTTTAAACAAAAAGGCATAGAGTGCGAAAATGGAGGATCATGGTTAGAGGTTAATTATAAAGTCAGTCAATAATGGGAATCTTATCAAGAATATTTGGTCTAAAACCAAAAACTGATTATAAAAAACTCCTGCAACAAGGCGCCATTATCATTGATGTACGCAGCGCAGCGGAATTTTCTAACGGACATATTAAAAAGTCTAAGAACATTCCATTAGAATCGTTACACAACCGAACTTCCAAATTCAAAAAGGACAAACCAATTATACTATGTTGCGCTACTGGAATGCGTAGCGGAACAGCTAGACGGTCTCTAAAGTCGCAAGGCTTTGAGGTATACAACGGTGGCGGATGGTTGTCGTTAGATAGAAAACTACAATAATAATTGCATTTATATACAACAAAAGCCGAATAGAAATAATCTCTCTATTCGGCTTTTGTTATTTAGCTTCTACTAAGCTGATTGCTATTACTCTTTTTTAAAAGTTTCTTTCACTCCTCCACAGTGCAACATCTGATCTCCAAAGTACGGATTCATAATCTCTTTATCCGAGGCAAACCAATAAGCACCTTTGTTATTAAAAGCCATAGGGCAATACTGCATGTAAATCTCTCCAGAGGAAATTTCTTCTTTAAGTATGCCTTCTAACTCTCGGTTCAAGTCAAGATACCCTACCCGATACATATCCAAATCCTTTACATTTGCTAGTGTATTGGCTATCTGCTCTACACGTTTCCACTTAGGTTTGTCTCCAGATTCTACTGCTAACAATAAATCTGCCGTATGTTGTTTAGCACTTTCAAAATCAGCATTCACTAGGTCTTCGGTAATTAGCTGGTAGGCATCGAAAATCTTTGGCGTTACCTCTTTATCCTCAAATGCTACTGCATTTTTAGTCAGTACATATTTTTTATCTGCTTTTTTTTCGGAGTCCATACTATTTTCCACTACCACATCGCCTTTCATCTCTTTTGTAGTTTCTTTACATGACACAGCAAGCAAGGCTACCCCCATGAATAAAACTATAGGTAATTTTCTCATAATTCAATTATTTGGTTAAAATACATTCTAAAAGTAAAGATAAAAATTATATCGGATTACATTCCGGTACGAATTGCATCTACAGGGTCCAGTTTAGAGGCGGTTAAAGCCGGTAAAATTCCCGAAATAAAGCCTATTGTACTAGCGATTAACAAACCTATGGATATATTAAATGGCGATAAAATAAAGGTGAAGCTAGGAATAAAGGCATTCAGACCCATAAATCCAAGGAAGACAATAATAATTCCAATCAATCCGCCTAGGACCGACAAGATTACTGCCTCAAACAAAAACTGTAGTAATATAAATCGGTTTTTTGCTCCTAAGGCTTTTTGAATCCCGATGATATTCGTGCGCTCCTTTACGCTAACAAACATAATATTGGCGATTCCAAATCCACCTACCAACAAGGAAAACCCGCTAATCACAAAACCTATGGTATTCAATGTTCCTGTAATCTGATCGACGAAATCCGACAAGCCTTCTATTTCATTGATAAAAAAGTCGTTATCCGACTTGATATCCAAGCCCCTTATGCTTCGCATTCTGGACTCCAAACTAGCTACATAAGCTTCGGAATTCGTACTAGGATCTGGCTTAATAATAATAGCAGAAGTTGTTGCTCGAGAACTAGAACCATATACACTACGACCAAGGTTTATGGGTATAAATGCTAAATTGTCCCTGGATTGGCTAAATGCGCTTTCCCCTTGCTTTTCTATTACTCCAATTACGGTAACACGTTTTCCCATAACGCGAATCTGCTTGTCCATAGCTTCGCTCGCACTCCCAAACAGATTCTCTGCGATATCATGTCCAATTACAATTACCGATGCGCCAAGATGGGATTCATATTCGTTGAAATATCGGCCATGTGCCAGTTTAACTGGATCTACTAGCGGATATTCTTCGGTAGTAGCTTGCATTTGCACCATTTCTATAAGATTATCCTTGTAGCGTAGGTTTTGACTCGGCAGCCACATATTGTAACATAGAATCTCCTCCACATCGGCTGTATGCTTCAAAGCGTTATATTGATCGTAACTTATATTCTCAAACTGTTGCCGTTTCCACACAGGCACATCGGTTTGTCCGAAAGACATGCGACTTAAGAAGATGGTGCGCGAATCCATTTCCTCAAAACTAGAAACAATCTCATGCTTCATAGAATCTACTGCAGCCAATACAGCTACAATAGAGAAAATTCCAAAAGTGACACCCAACAAAGATAGGAAGGTACGCAGCCTGTTGGCACGCAATGCATTTAAAGCAAAGTTCAGGCTCTCTTGTAAAACTCTAAAAAATACACGCATATACTATCCTGTTCAATTTACAAATATAGACGAAGAATCAATTTATTTGCCCAGCAAAATTACGCTATAAAGTCAAATACACTCCTTAAAGAAGCCAAAGAAATTAAACATTCCTCGTTCTTGTATTTTATAAGACTAAATCTCCTAGTTATTGTTACAGAAATACTTAGTAATTGTTTATTTTTGCCACTTAATTTTTATGCCAAGGTGTCAACTATGAAACTTCAATCTGCATTAATCTCTGTATTCCATAAAGATGGACTAGCTCCTATTGTACAAAAACTAGATAAATTAGGAGTAACTATCTACTCCACTGGAGGGACAGAAAAATTTATTAAGGACTTAGGAATCGATGTTATTCCTGTAGAAAATGTAACCGATTACCCTTCCATTCTAGGAGGGCGAGTAAAAACTTTACATCCTAAGATTTTTGGTGGCATACTGAATCGTGCAGATCATCCAGGTGACGTAGAAGAGGTGAAAAAATACAACATTCCACAATTGGATTTGGTCATAGTAGATCTATATCCTTTTGAGGATACGGTTGCGTCTGGTGCAGATATGGCCGATATAATAGAAAAAATCGATATAGGTGGTATTTCGCTTATTCGCGCTGCTGCCAAGAACTTTCAAGACACGCTTTGTATTTCTTCCAAGAACGACTACCCAGATTTATTACAGATTTTAGATTCGCAAGATGGAAGTACTACTTTAAAGCAACGTAAGAACTTCGCTGCTCGTTCCTTCCATATTTCGTCCCATTATGACGCGGCTATCTTTAATTACTTCAATGAAGAAGAAGGTATCTTAGGACTAAAAGTTAGTGAGACGCAAGGACAAGAGCTTCGATATGGAGAGAATCCACATCAAAAAGGATATTTCTATGGCGATATGGATGCTATGTTCAACAAGCTACAAGGCAAAGAACTTAGTTATAACAATTTACTAGACGTAGACGCTGCAGTAAACTTGATGAGTGAATTTACAAAGGAGAACCCAACTTTTGCGATTTTAAAACATAATAATGCTTGTGGTATTGCGCAGCGTGATACGATTCATCAGGCGTATGTAGATGCACTTGCTGGTGATCCCGTTTCTGCTTTTGGCGGCATACTAATCAGCAACAGCGAAGTAGATAAGGCTACCGCAGAAGAAATTTATAAGCTTTTCTGTGAAGTAGTAATCGCACCTTCATTTTCTAAAGAAGCAAAAGAAGTTCTTTCTACCAAAAAGAACCTTATCCTCTTAGAGCAAAAAGAAACCACATTGCCAAAAAATCAAATTCGCACGTGTTTAAATGGCACACTTGTGCAGGAAAAAGACTATCTTACAGATA
Organism: Flavobacteriaceae bacterium; assembly: GCA_035307105.1. Taxonomy (GTDB): domain Bacteria; phylum Bacteroidota; class Bacteroidia; order Flavobacteriales; family Flavobacteriaceae; genus JAJYTI01. The sequence continues at coordinate 12,517 of DATGMW010000093.1, read as the reverse complement.
CTAAAGAGCAACTAACTTACGTTACTAAGGAGAAGCCATCAGATAGGGAAATTCAAGACCTATTATTTGCTTCAAAAATCAGCAAGCACACCAAATCCAATACCATCGTTTTAGTCAAAGAAAAACAGCTTTGTGCTAGTGGTACAGGGCAAACATCTCGTGTAGATGCATTGAGGCAAGCTATAGAAAAGGCGACGTCCTTTTCGTTTGATTTAGAAAATGCAGTAATGGCTAGCGATGCTTTCTTTCCATTTCCAGATTGTGTAGAAATAGCAGACAAAGCAGGTATTCGATCGGTTATTCAGCCTGGAGGTTCCATAAAGGATAAAGACAGCATTGCATATTGCGACAAAGAGAAGATGGCCATGGTTTTTACTGGTACACGTCATTTTAAACATTAAAATTTAATAGGTTCTAATAACCATAACGATATGGGATTTTTTGATTTCTTAACACAAGATATAGCTATAGATTTGGGTACTGCCAATACCTTGATAATCTACAACGACAAGGTGGTTGTAGACGCTCCCTCTATTATAGCTAGAGACCGTACGACTGGGAAAATAATTGCGGTTGGACGCGAAGCTAAGCTGATGCAAGGAAAAACCCACGAAAATATTAAAACTATCCGTCCGTTAAAAGATGGTGTTATTGCCGATTTCGATGCTAGCGAGAAAATGATAAGCATGTTTATCAAGGAAATTCCAGCGCTCAAAAATCGTTGGATCACGCCTTCGCTACGCATGGTTGTTTGTATTCCAAGTGGCATTACCGAAGTGGAGATGCGAGCGGTAAAAGAAAGTGCAGAACGGGTAAACGCCAAAGAAGTATACCTTATTCACGAACCTATGGCTGCGGCGATAGGTATTGGGGTAGATATTATGCAACCTAAAGGAAATATGGTGGTAGACATAGGAGGCGGAACTACAGAAATAGCAGTTCTGGCTCTTGGTGGAATTATTTGTGATAAATCGGCTAAAATAGCAGGAGACATATTTACAAATGACATTATCTACTATATGCGTACACAGCACAACCTCTATGTAGGAGTGCGCACCGCAGAAAACATCAAAATTAAAATAGGAGCTGCAACAGAGGATTTAGAAAATCCGCCTGACGAGCTTGCTGTACAAGGTAGAGATTTGCTTACAGGGAAACCTAAACAAGTACTTCTGTCCTATCGTGAAATAGCGAAAGCATTAGATAAGTCGATTCTTAGAATAGAGGATGCAGTAATGGAAACCTTAGCGCAAACACCGCCAGAATTGGCAGCAGATATTTACAATACCGGGATTTATTTAACCGGAGGAGGGAGCATGCTTAGAGGATTGGATAAGCGATTGTCACAAAAAACAGATTTGCCTGTGTATATAGCCGAAGATCCCTTGCGATCGGTGGTTAGAGGAACAGGACTATGCTTAAAAAATCTAGATAAATATAAGAATGTCTTGATCAAGTAATTCGTGGACCAGAGAAACTATGCAACAAGTAATATTATTTTTCATAAGGAATAAAAGCCTTTTGCTATTCTTTTTGCTGTTTTCAATCTCCGTATATCTTACTATTCAAGCACATAGCATTCATAGCACAAAGTACTTCAACTCCTCTAGCTTTCTTGTTGGAGGGGTGCAAAACAACCTAAACTCCGTAACCGACTATTTTCATTTAAGAAAAGAAAACACCCTCTTGCAAGAGGAAAATGCCTATTTGCGAAACCTATTGCACAATGATACGTGGGAGGATATAGAGAAAGTAGACAGCCTTACCAAAAACTTCACTTTCCAATTTACTCCTGCAAAAGTTATTTCTAATAACTACACCAAAAGCTATAACATCCTAACTATAGATAAAGGTGCTAAAGATGGTGTGAAGATAGATATGGGAGTTATCACCACCAATGGCATTATTGGAATAGTAAACAAGGTATCGGAAAATTATGCTACAGTTCAGTCTATTCTAAATAAACGAAGCCAAATAAATGCCAAGTTGAAAAAAACAAATCACTTTGGGTTATTGGTTTGGGAGAAAATTCGCGATCCAAGGCATGCACACTTAATAGACATCCCAAGGCATACCGAGTTTAACATTGGCGACACCATAGTAACCGGCGGAAAATCGACTATTTTCCCTGAAGGAATTCCAATAGGTATTATTGATGACTTTACATTGGAGGAAATAAATAATGCATTTATGATTCGGGTAAAGCTTTTTACAGATATGACGAATTTAAATGCCATTTATTTGATAAATAACTTTGATAGTCAGGAGATATTAGAATTAGAAGCAGCAGCAAAAATTGGAAATGAATAATATAGTTACACAAGTATTTCGATTTATCGTATTACTAGCAGTGCAGATTCTAATTTTGAACAACGTACAACTGTTCGGATATAGCTCTCCTTACGTCTACATTCTGTTCATCATTGGATTCCCTTTAACTGCTAATAGGAATCTACTAATCCTTCTTGGGTTTATTTTGGGTTTAGCTGTAGACATCTACAGTAATTCTGGAGGAGTACATGCAGGTGCAAGTGTACTTATAGCCTACTTACGCCCTTTTCTGCTGAAGTTCTCCTTTGGCGTAAGCTTCGAGCACAACAACATAAAATTCACCCAAGCAGAGGTGAAACAACAGATGTTATATTTATTTTCTATGGTGTTTATTCATCATTTTGTTCTATTTGCCTTAGAGAACTTTAGTGTAAAGTTACTAGTACAGACTTTGGAATCTACGTTAGTATCCACTATTTTTAGTAGCATACTAATCTATTGTATCCTTATAATTTTTAGCAGAATTCCAAATCGATGAGAAAAATATTGCTTATAGTCATAACCATAGTTACAAGCTTAACGTTCTTAGGCCGGCTATACTATTTGCAAATTTACAATAGCAGTTTTCAGATTAAATCGGAAAACAATGCCATTGAGGTGATTTACGACTATCCACAACGCGGTTATATTTTTGATCGCAACAATGAGTTAATCGTTTCCAATCAACCATCCTATGACGTGATGGTAGTGCCAAACAACATCCGAAAGCTAGACACCTTAGAGCTCTGTAAGTTGCTAAAAATTGATATAGAGGACTTTAGAAGTATTTTAGAGCGTGCCAAGGTGTATTCCCCCAGACTACCATCGGTAGTAGTACCACAATTAAACAAGTCGGAATATGCCTATTTAGCAGAGAAAATGCGCAAATTCCATGGGTTTTATATACAAAAACGAGCCTTACGAGATTACCAAACAAAACACGGCGCAAACATTCTTGGTTATATAGCACAAGTGAATCAAGAGATGGTGAATCAGAACCCTTATTATCAATCTGGTGATTTAATAGGAATTCAAGGCATTGAAAAACAATACGAAGAAGTATTGCGCGGAGAGAAGGGCGTACGTTATCTTCAAAAAAACCGTTTTAATCAAGTCATAGGTCCTTACAAAGATGGCATCTACGATACGCTGCCTAAGCGCGGACACGATATTATGATCACCATAGACTCGGAGCTTCAAAAGTATGGAGAAGAGCTTATGATAAACAAACGTGGCGGCATTGTAGCCTTAGAACCTAAAACAGGAGAAATACTAGCTTTGGTAAGCGCCCCTAGTTACGACCCAAGTTTATTAGTAGGTCGGGAGCGCTCTAGGAATTTCAACGAACTTTGGTACGACACTATCTCTCGTCCCCTATTCGACCGTGCACTACAAGGAGAATATCCACCAGGTTCCACTTTCAAAATGCTTACCGGGTTAATAGCCCTACAAGAAGGAGTTACCACAAGCAATGAAACTATGAGTTGTTTTGGAGGATATCATTATGGAGGAAGGAGACCCCTTGCTTGTCACCCACATCCATCGCCAGTAAACTTAATGTCGGCTATCTCCTATTCCTGCAACTCCTATTTTTCGGCTAGATATCGACATACTATCGAAAGCTACTCCACCCCTCAGGAAGGGATGGATGCTTGGAACCAGCACTTGAATAGCTTTGGGCTTGGCGGATTTTTAGGGTATGATTTACCAGTAGGAAGACGTGGCCACATACCCGATGCGGCATATTACAATCGACATTACCAATATCCGAAATATAGATGGTATGCTACAGCGACTATTTCCAACGGTATTGGCCAAGGAGAAATATTAACAACTCCGATTCAAATGGCCAACTTTACGGCCGCTATTGCAAATCGAGGTTGGTACTATACGCCACATATTATAAAGCAAATCCATGAGGTAGATACCATCCCAAATAAATTTATAGAAAAACACCACACCACTATAGACAGCCAACACTTTGAGCCTGTTATAGAAGGGATGGAAGGTATATACAACACCGGAACCGTAGGCCAATTTAAAGTTCCGGGAATCCGAATCGCAGGAAAAACGGGTACCGCAGAAAACTCTATACGGATAGATGGCAAGCGAATACAACTCACGGATCATTCGGTATACATAGCTTTTGCACCTGTAGAAGACCCACAGATTGCATTGGCTATTTTGGTCGAGAACGGCTATTGGGGATCTCGATGGGCAGCACGAATTGCTTCTCTTCTTATCGAAAAATATATAAACGGAGAAGTTACGCGAACAGATATCGAAGAATTCATTTTAAATGGAAGTCTCGAAGAAGAATATGCAAAACCGTACTCCGGACAACCTTTTACAATTAACCGATAAGCATGGCCGAAAGACTTCATAGAATCGCTAAGTACGATTTTTTACTTATTTTTCTCTATATAGTGCTTATAGCTATAGGATGGGTAAATATTTACTCCGCATCTTTAGATACTGATGCTACTTCCATCTTCGACTTCCAAACTATTTATGGGAAACAACTACTATGGATTATCCTTAGCATTCCAATAATAGCATTTGTATTGGCTATAGATTCTAAATTCTATGAACGATTCGCTGGAGTTATCTACGTAGTATCTATGCTTTCTTTATTGGGTTTGTTTTTCTTTGGTACCACCATTGCCGGACAAAAAGCTTGGTATTCTTTTGCAAGCTTCAGCATTCAACCTGCAGAATTTACTAAAGCCACTACCGCACTGGCTTTAGCTAAATTTGGAAGTGACTTAAATACAAACTTTCATAGGTTTAAAGACCAACTGCAAGCTTTTGCCATAATATTCATTCCTGCAGCACTTATACTTTTTCAGCCAGATCCAGGAATGGCCATTCTTTACCTAGCATTTATATTCCCTCTGTATAGAGAAGGATTGCATTTCATTTACCTATTCCTTGGTATCTTCGCTACCGTTATTTTTATAAGCACCTTGGTCTTTGGGGTGATATGGGTAAGTTTAATATCCTTATTAATCATTGGTACTTTTTACTTCGTACAACATAAGCGCAAACCAAAACCCAATATCGCTAAGTATATCACCATTTTCCTCTCGGCTGTTATTCTTGCCTTTTCGGTGAATTATATCTTCGAAAATGTTTTTAAACAACACCATAGGGATCGTTTTAATATAATATTAGGTCATGAAGTGGACAATAGAGGAATAGGTTATAACACCAACCAAAGTGAGATTGCAGTAGGAAGCGGAGGCTTAACCGGAAAAGGCTGGCTACAAGGAACACAGACCAAAGGGAGGTTTGTACCAGAGCAGCATACCGATTATATTTTTAGTACGGTAGGGGAAGAATGGGGCTTTGTAGGCGCATCGGCAGTAGTCCTTCTCTTTACATTAATGATTATTCGCATTGTAATGATTGCTGAGCGACAAAAATCCCAATTTAAACGCATCTACGCTTATTCGGTTGCAGCCATAATTTTCTTTCACTTCGCCATCAATATAGGGATGGTAATCGGGGTTTCTCCCACCGTTGGTATTCCGCTGCCCTTTATTAGCTATGGAGGTTCTAGCTTATGGGGTTTTACTATTTTACTATTTATCCTTATCCGACTAGACGGCCAACGAATGGACTCTGGCTATTAAGACAACAATGGTTTAAAACTAACTGTGTTGTTGCTTGTAACGAAACAACACTAAATCTAAAGATGACATTGCTCACCTATGCTGCGGTATAGTTTTTGTATCTTATATTCTAGTTATCAATCATTTCCAAAAAACACTTTATTATGAAACAGTTAAAATTTATAGCGGTTAGTATATTTATGCTTTTGGGAGTATATTCTATGAATGCACAACAAGGAAAAAAGTTTAATAAGAACCATCGACAAACCGAACGAGTACAAAAGCATCACCAAGAGAAGCTTCATAAAAAGATGCATCAAGAGCTTTCCTTAACCGAAGAACAGACAAAAAGCATAGAGAAGATTCGAGCAAAAAGAGCAGAAAAAATCCAAAATCTAAGAGAGCAAATCTGGGATTTAAAAGAAGAAGAGCGCAAGGAAATACACGCCACTTTGACTCCTGAGCAAAAAGAAAAATTCGAGAAGTTCCAAGAGCAAAACAAAGAAGGAATGAGAAGAGGGAATCGCAATAGTATAGATAAACCTCAGCTCCAAAAAAGAAAAATGGACAAGAGAAGAATCCATAGATAAACCTACTCCTCCGTCAAAGATCAGTAAAGCAGCGAATTCAAAATTTGGATTCGACTGCTTTTTGTCTTTTAAAGACGCTGGTTTCCTTTCCAAAGTGGATTCTATTTTAGCAATCGAAAAAAGTACAGCCGTATTTTCCATACAAGTAAATACGGATGAAATCAGTAGGAAACAAAATATAAAAACATGAAAGATCTTTTGAAGACCACATGGAATTACGAAAAATAAATGCTGCTATTTGCTATTAGTAATTCAACTACAGAGTTCACTATAAGTATCAGCATTCAGAACTATATGATATTTTGCGAACAATCAAAAAAAGTGAATTCATCCAACTTGATTTACGAGAGGTAATAAGCAAATCGTCAAGCCGTATTAATCCGTTAATGATTTTAAAAGGTCTCTTTGGCATTGGAAGGTACACCATTTCTTTAGTATCTTTCCTGCAAATAAAAACCGAACATGACAGATTTAGTAATACGCAAAGCGCGCTTAGTAGATATGCCCATACTACTTAGATATGAGCAAGGAGTTATTGATTATGAACGTGCTTTTAATGAAGATATAGAAAAAGAAGACGCAAAGTATTACAACCTACACTCCTTGATAAGAGGCAAGGATTCGGTAGTATTTGTTGGCGAGATCAATGGGGAGATTGTAGCAACGGGCTACGCTCTAATAAAAGAAGGGTTACCGCAATTTGTATACGATAAATACACTTATTTGGGATTCATGTACGTAACGCCAAAGCATCGCGGCAAAGGTATCAACGCAAAGATTATTGAGGCCGCACTAAAATGGTCTAAAGAGCGTGGGATTAAGCATATCCGTTTACAGGTGTATAGCGAAAACACTTCCGCCATACAAGCCTATAAAAAGCTTGGGTTTAAAACCGAGTTACAGGATATGAAGCTTAACATGGAGTAATGATAACAAACCATAGTCTCACTACCCTAGCCTTCATTGGCTTCCATAATCGATTGGATGAAAGCATCTAAGTCTTGATCGAAGGTTGATTTTTGCATCATGTCCAGGGAGCTTTTTTTTAGCTCATCAAAATGCTCTTGGGTAAAGGTATCAAAACTTTTATTGTAAAAATTACCGACTATCCCGTATACCCCTTCTATTTCCTCTGGCAACACTTCTCCTGTCGCCTTATGTCTAGATCGCAATACACCAGCTGCTACGTAGGCGCCAATCTCAATGGCCTTCTGCATGGTTAAAGCTTCTGGCTTTTCGGATTGCTTCATTATTAATATATCTAGATTCTGAATGATAAGATCTTGAATATTCATGTTTAATTTTTCTGATTTATTTTCCTCGTACATCTAGTACATCCCGTAGGGCATTCCCTAATAGCATAAATGCCATTACCAGACTCATTATAGCAATTCCTGGAATCAATGCCAAATATGGCTTTCCAAGGAATACATAATGGTAGTGGTCTTTTATAATCCCACCCCAGCTAGGCATAGGTGGTTGTGCTCCAATACCAAGAAAGCTTAAACCGCTTTCTACAAGAATAGCACTAGCAAAATTGGCTGCAGATATAATAATCACCGGAGCAAGCGCATTGGGTAAAACATGTTTGCGCATAATTCTAAAATTACTATACCCTAATGCTTTCGCCGCTGTAACATACTGCATATTTTTAACGCTCATAACCTGTCCGCGCACTACTCTAGCAACTTCCACCCACATGGTTAGCCCTACTGCTAGAAATACCTGCCATACGCCTCTACCTAAGGCTAAAGTCAACGCTATAACCAATAGCAAGGTAGGAATAGACCAAGTTACGTTGATCAGCCACATGATTACTTTGTCTACTACTCCTCCGTAATATCCTGCTAATGCACCTAAGCTAATTCCAAGTAGCAAGGAGATTCCAACCGCAATAACCCCAACTCCTAAAGAAATGCGTGTTCCGATTAAGATCCGGCTCCATAGGTCTCTCCCAAATTTATCGGTTCCCAATAAAAAGCGATGTTGCTTTATGTATTTCTTTTCTACTTCTTTTAAATGGTTTAGATCGGGGAAATCTGCTAAGGTAAAGTACAAGCTTTGTCCGGGTCCTGAATCGGCGTATTCATGTACCAATAGTCTTTCTCCTTCCACTTTAAAATCGCTAATTGGAATGTAGGAACTAGCCGAACGTTTGCCAAAGAAAAAACTGTATACATCGGAGTCTTCATTAAGACCTGCATCTACTTGCAGCATATCTACACTAAAGCCTGGCGCTTTTGAATGAATAGAAAGGTGCATCTGGTTGGCATTCCTAGATTGGTCTGGCGCAATGGCATAGGCAAAGACTGCCAACAAAACACACAGCAGCAAATAGCACAAGCTAAAAACGCCCCAAAAGTTCTTTTTAAACTTTTGGAGCGTCGTATAGTGCTTTGTTTCTTCTTTAGCCTTCAATAGTATCTTCTAATTCTTGTCTACCAACTTCGGATCTTGCGCCTCCATGTTTTGTAAATCTTCTATTACATGTACCGCTTCGTCTACATAGATATCTCTATTTAATGACTTGTGCCATCTCTTTCTTCTCTCTGCTAGAGTGGTGTCGGTTTCCATGCGTCCTAGTTCTTCTTTTAAGCTAGCAAACGTCAAGTTGTTTTCAAACTTGCTTATGGTGTCGTATTTTTTCGTTTGCTCTTTTCTCAAGGCGATAGCAGCCTTATATTTCTCAAAGTTTAGCTGCACCTCTTTTTCATCTCGTCGATCGCGAATCCATTTTGCATAGTCATCTACAATTTGCACACGCTGGTTTGTATCCAAACGCGCTTTGCTTTGCTTTATAATATCCTCGTAGGCTATGTTTCCTTTCCAATCCGTATAATTTGCTGGTGCGATTTTATCGTATGGCATAGGGTTCTTGTAATCGCGTTCTCCTATGTCGATATACGTATATCTATCCGGCATAACAATATCGCTTTTCACTCCTTCTAGCTGCGTAGACCCACCATTAATTCTATAAAATTTTTGGGTAGTAATTTTTAGTGCACCTAGATCGTCTATATCCATTTTACGAACATACACGTTTAAATCTATAAGATTCTGCACCGTACCTTTCCCGTAAGACTGCTTACTTCCTAATACAATTCCACGACCATAATCCTGGATTGCTGCAGCTAGAATTTCGGAGGCCGAGGCAGATACTTCATTGATAAGGATTACCAAAGGACCATCCCAAACCACTGGTCTTTTCTTAGCTCTTAGCACTTCGGTTTTATTTCCACTAGATACCACTTGCACTACTGGTCCGCCCTCTATGAACAAGCCCGTCATATCTATCGCTGCACGAAGAGAACCTCCACCATTGTTACGCAAATCCAATACTAGTCCTTGCATGCCTTCAGCTTTTAGCTCTTTAACCGCTTTTTCTACATCACTTGCTGCGTTTCTAGTACGGTAGTTATCCATATCAAAATAAAACTGAGGCAAGTCGATCAGGCCATAGGTTTTATCTCCTACATTTATAAGACTAGACTTAGCATAGGTTTCTTCCAATTCTACTACATCGCGTTCTATAGCAACATCTTCTATTGTGCCGTCTACTCTTTTTACCGTAAGAATAACCTTTGTACCTTTTGGTCCTTTTATAAGATTTACAGCTGCATCTAAGCGCATTGCCGAAATATCTACCGATTCTTCTTCATCTTCTTGTCTTACACGCATTATCATATCGCCTACTTCTAGGTGCTCACCACGCCATGCGGGACCACCAGAAATAACTTTGGTAATTTTTATATACTCGCGGGTTTTTTGAAGCTGCGCCCCAATTCCTTCAATTTTTCCAGACATGTGGGTATCGAACCTGTCTTTCTCTTGTGGTGCCATATAACTTGTATGCGGATCAAATGCTTCTGTAAACGCATTTAAATACATAGCGAAGTAATCTTTACGCTCAAGGTCATCGGTAAAGTCAAAGTAATCATCCAATGTGCTTTGCACGCTTTCACGTGCCTCCTTTTCTAACTCGGATTTTGACTTTGGTTCGTATTCAGCGTCTTTTTCTGCTTTTGCCTTGTCCTCTTCTATCTTATCATAATAAGTTTCTAGTACGTTTAGCTTTAACTGCACTCTCCAACGCTCATACAGATCCTTGTCCGTTTCCGGGTATTCTCTTTCTTCATAATCGATTAACATCACCTCATCTACAGAAAAGTCAAACGGGCTAGCAAGTATTTCTTGATAGAACGTTTTCACTTCTTCTCTACGTTCTAAAAAACGAGTATGTACGGAAGTAAAAAAGGTGAAGTCTTTGGCCTTTAATTGGTCGTCAATCTCCAACTTATATTTCTCAAATTCATTTACATCCGACTTCAGAAGAAAACGTTTTGCTGGGTCTAAAACCTCGAGGAAATCTTCATAAACCTGTTCCGACATCACATCATCTATAGCTACTGGGCTAAAGTGACCTCTTTCCAATACATGGCTAATCAGTTCTACCAGTAACTTATCGGAATCAGAGCTTTCACTAGTAAAACTTTTTGTAGTAAAACTACAAGAGGCAACCGCTATAAATACTCCCAACAACAACCATTTCAAATTGCTTTTTATCATGTACATGTCTTTCTTAAATTAACGCTTTAAAAGTATATATTATAAGCCACGAAAACATGGTGATGATACTAATTTTTTGTTAAACAGCATAGCACTCCCATGTATTATTTATGTATTTTTGCATTCTAATTAAATTGAAAGATGGAGAATAAGAAAAGACCTTTAATATTAGTTACTAACGACGATGGAGTTTCGGCACCAGGAATTCGAGCTTTGATAGACGTTGCTAAAAAACTTGGAGATGTTTTTGTAGTGGCTCCTGATTCCCCACAAAGCGGTATGGGACACGCCATTACAGTGAATAACACTATATATTGTGATAAGATAGACCTTTCCGATCCTGAAGTACAAATCTATAGCAGCAGTGGTACGCCAGTGGATTGTGTGAAGTTGGCTATGAGTAAAATACTCGACCGCAAGCCAGACCTATGCGTTAGCGGTATAAACCACGGCAGTAATTCTTCTATAAATGTGCTTTATAGCGGTACAATGAGTGCTGCCGTAGAAGCAGGAACTCTAGGAATACCAGCTATTGGATTTTCACTGCTAGATGGCTCGCTCGAAGCAGATTTTGAGCCTTCTAAGAAGTATGTAGAACAGATATGCAGGCAAGCATTAGTCAATGGAATGCCAGAGAATACGGTGCTAAATGTAAATATTCCAAAACTTCCAGAAGAGGAAATAAAAGGAACGAAAGTATGTAGACAAGCAGATGCCAAATGGATAGAGTCTTTCGATAAGCGAACCAATCCTAACGGTCGCGAGTATTATTGGTTAACCGGAAACTTCGTGAATCTAGATACAGGAGAAGATACCGACGAATGGGCTTTAGAGAACGGATATGTTTCTATAGTTCCAGTACAATTCGACTTAACCGCATACAATGCACTAGAAGCTATCAACAAATGGGACCTTCCATAAAAAAAGAAATACTAATAGGTGCAGTTACAGGACTTATTGCCAATGCGTTTGGCGTGTTGCTATTCTTTTTGCTTTTTCTAAAAGGATCACTGGAGGATAACTTGCTATATGCCTATCGATTTGGAGAGTTAGGAAAAATAATTGCTATTGGTGCTATTCCAAACTTGCCGGTGTTTTTTCTTTTTCTAAAAAACAAACGATTATATCGTGCAAGGGGCGTTTTACTTATCACCATTCTCATGGCAATCGGAATACTCTTATTAAATTTAACCACCGGTTAATGATCGATAAAGAAATCCTCACAAAAGAAATCTAAAATGAAATACTATCTAATTGCGGGCGAAGCCTCTGGAGATTTGCATGGCTCCAATCTTATGCGTGCTATTTTGAAAGAAGATCCACAAGCGGAATTTCGATTTTGGGGAGGTGACCTCATGGAGGAAATTGGAGGTAAACCCGTTAGGCATTACAAAGAATTGGCCTTTATGGGTTTTGTAGAAGTAATAGCAAACCTAC
>DATGMW010000092.1:0-2342 GCA_035307105.1 Flavobacteriaceae bacterium | reverse complement strand
GGCAAAGATATTTTTGTGTTTTCCAACGACCCAGAAGAAACTTTGTACAATGTAAGATTCTCCTATGTAGGAACAAAGCAAGGAGATTATATTCTAACACAAGAAAGCGCTATCGCTCGAATTTATGAATATGTTTCTCCTCAAGATGGTATTCCGCAAGGAGATTACGAACCAAAAATCCGACTTACACCACCTGAAAAACTGCAAGTAGTAAATGCACAAATAGCCTATAGACCTAACGAGGACAATGAAATTTATAGTGAATTTGCACTAAGCAATTACGACCAAAACCTGTATTCGAATATCGACAATGAGGATAATGTTGGTTATGCTGGGAAAATTGGAGGAAAGAAAAAAGTATGGCAATCCAAAGACTCCCTTTCAATAGTGGCTTACGCCGATATAGACTATTTGCACGAGAATTTTCAGAGTATAGAAAATGTGTATCACAGTGAGTTTAGCCGAGATTGGAATTTGCTATTTCCACAAGGCACACAGCATTATTTAAAAAGCGGTGTAGCACTCATCGCCCCAAAAAATGGAAGAACTTCTTACGAGTTTCAGCAATTAGGCTATAGCGGCAGTTTTCATGGTTCCCGACATGTTTTAGAATCCAATATGCGATTTTCTAAAATAAACACCCATACTAGAGCAAGCTATATGCAGTCTAAAGGCGATAGTATAAGTACGAAATTTGCACGTGCCTCGAATAGGACTACTTACACGTATAACAAAGGTTGGGTAGGCGGACGAGTTAGCTTAGAAGATAATCAACAACGCAATATAGCAACGGATAGTTTGTCTAGGCTTAGTCACCGATATACAGCGGCAGAAGTATTTACTGGAGTAGGCGACAGCACAGCGGTGTATGCAGAAATTGGCTATCGTTATCAAACCAACGACTCCGTGCAAAACAATAGCATACAACGCACAAATAACTCACATACCTACTATATAAAATCTCGGATTATCCATACCGAAAAAGCACAGCTTAGCGTGTATGCCAACTTGAGAAACATACAGCATCAAAACGAAAATCTGCCAAATGAAAATACGTTTAACTCTCGTGTACAATACCAACAGAGTTTGTTTAAAGATGCCGTACGCCTTAGTACCACTATCGAATCCAACAGTGGTCTGCTAGCACAACAAGAGTACACCTATCTAAAAGTAGAACCTGGACAAGGAGTATATAAATGGGTGGATTATAACGGCAACGGCATTCAAGAATTAGATGAGTTTGAGATTGCCGAATACCCTGACGAAGCCGAGTATATACGTGTGCTACTACCCAATCAACACTTTGTGCAAGTAAACGAAAATAAGTTTAGCCAAATGATAAGCATGCAACCTAGACAATGGCGTGAAAAAGATGGCATCTTAGGTTTTATGGGAAAACTCCACAACCAAACCTCCTACTTAATCGATAGAAAAGTAGAAAAAGACGGAAAAGGATTACACTTGAATCCGTTTAAAGACGGTGGGGATAGCCAATTGGGACTGAACTTAAACTTCAGAAACACCTTATATTTTAATCGTGGATTGCAACGCTACACCACAAGATATACCTATGCCAACACGGCTAGCGAAAACCTGCAAGCCTTTGGATTGCAAAAGAACAAGTTGCAAAGCCACCAATTACAATTCCAACACAAGGTAAAAGAACAATGGGTATTTCACACGAAGCTTGCTACTACAAAAAACGAAACTAACTCTAGCAACTTCCAATCCCGAAACTACTTGCTTGAAAACCAAGAAGTGGAACCTAAAATCTCCTTTTTATCAGGACTAAACGCAAGTATTGACTTATTTTATCGCTTCTCCGAAAAAAAGAACCAGATAGGGGACAAAGAGCTATTAGAACAACACAAGCTTGGCTTGGCTTTTACCTACAGCAATCGACAAAAACACTCCATCTACGGAGAAATAAACTATATAGACAACAGCTTTACCGGCAATGCTTTATCCCCCGTCGCCTATCAGATGTTAGAAGCTTTACAGCCAGGTACTAACTTTACTTGGACTATGCGTATACAAAAGAAAATCACCGACTACCTAGACATAAACTTCGATTACCAAGGCAGAAAAAGCGATGATACGCGCATGATTCACACTGGAAGTGTGCAGTTGAAAGCTTATTTTTAGAATGGTGGTCGGAGGTTAGTGAACAGAGATCGGTGATGAGAGGAGATTTTTTTAAATCGGAATTTCGTTTTCAGAGGTAACTAAATGGTAAGAGCAAAAGAGCAGTTATCTATAACCAGCAAGCTGGTTATTTTAATCGGAGGACAGAGAAGGACATGGGTGACGCTTGGTTCATTACGGTTGTAATGCAAGTTTCT
>DATGMW010000091.1:0-2670 GCA_035307105.1 Flavobacteriaceae bacterium | reverse complement strand
AACACGCTTTCGGCCTCTCGATTAGCTTGGGTCACTATAGACACCGTTTCAAGGCTAAAGGCTTCTGGCTGTAAAGCAAACGTCAATTGAATGGTATCTCCTGCTCGAACAGGAACACTATTTTTAGTTGAGGGTTTGTAGGAAATATAAGAACCTGTTATTTGATAAGTCCCTACCGGAACACCAGTAAGCTTAAACTTTCCATCAAAATCCGTCACCCCACCCATCCTGGTTTCCTCAATGGAAACGGTGGCACCAAAAATCGGCTCGTTGGTTTTGGAATCTATCAAGGTCCCCATTAACACACCATGCTGAGCAGATATAGAGACACTAGAAAAAAATAAAAAGACTAATAAAAACCTGAAGGTTAAGTTAATTCTGTAATTCATCGGTTTACTTGCGTTAGGTGTAATTTTAAAGTCATTGCTTTTTGATTTCACGGCAAATATGAACCGAAGATGTTACGATGATATTACAGAGCGATTACCTTTTAATTAATTGTAATGGATTGTCCTTTGAACATATGATATAGAAGCACTTAGGCATTACAACAGCATAAGCATTTTGAAAAAAGTAACTGGCTACCATACAAATAGCCGATTTGGGATTTTTAAACCATAAAGAGTCTTCAGACGAAATCTGAACAAGATTCAGTGCGGAGTGTATTTGCTCATAAGTTTTACGCGATGCGTAATTGGAATAAAAACTCTAGACCGCCTTCATTCCTGTTTTTTGCCGTAATTTTTCCTTTATGAAATAGGATGGCATTTTTTACAATGGAGAGTCCCAATCCAGTTCCTCCGGTTTCGCGGGTACGGCCTTCATTAATGCGATAAAAACGCTCGAATAAACGGTTCAAATGAATCTCTTCTTGAATCCCCTTTCCTGTATCGTAAAATGAGAAGTAATAAAAATCCTTATCTTGGTGGTACATGCTTATTTGTATCTTAATAGAAGTACCTGCATAATTAATAGCATTGTCTGCTAGGTTTCGAAAGATGGAGTATAGCAAGTTGACATTGCCATTAACTTTCAGGTCTTCCGGAATGTCCCACTGCATCTCGATATCTTTTGCTTCTAAAGCGTCTTGTAGGTCGCTATGTAATCCTTCAAGTAAGCCTTGGATAGCGACTTCTTCTAATCGGAATACCTGCGGTGCTTCTTCCAAGCTGGTGATAAGCCCCATATCCTGAATGGTTTCTGAGAGTAATAAGCTCAGATTATGTGCTTGGGTAATAAAATGCTTCTTCTTTTCTTCGGATAAAGGCAAGTTCAAAGCGGTTTCTAAATACCCACGAATACTAGTTAGCGGCGTGCGCAACTCATGTGCGATATTACTAGTCATTTCTTGCTTAAGCCTACGCGTTTTTTCTTGTTGGGTGATATCATTCAAGATGATTTCGAAATCTTTATCTTCAAAAACAGTTACCCTAATGGAAAACACCTTTCCTTGCTTGTGGATTTGTGTTTCAAAATAAGCCTGTGTCGAAGTGCTCAAAAACTGATGCACCTCTGTGAAGATAGGATCTGTGAAAACGCTGGACACTACGCTTGATGGCTCTTCGATTAATGTGTTCAAATACTGGATAAACAACCCATTAAAAAACTCTACCTCCCTTGTTGGAGTGAAAAAACAGATGCCCTCCTTCGAAGTTTGGACGTGCTGCAATAGCTTCTCTCGTTCCAAGATCACTCGCTTCTCACTGTCTTTAAGCTTCTTATAGTTTTCAGCTATCTCCGCTCCTATTTCACCCAATTCATCATTCGGAAAAGAATATCTCGAAAATTTATTGGTATCATCCGCCAAGGCAAAGTCCCTAAGCTGATTAATAGACTTACCAAACCTATTGGTTAACGCATAAAGCAATACTAAGCTTACGCTGAAGAACAAAAGTATGAAAGATAGAAAAATATGATCAGATCGCAGCAAGGATTTCGTTTGTGCATTATAAGGTAAAGCTACGCGGACAAAGTAATCGTAGTAATTCTTTGCGAAATATAAATAAGGTTGTTGGTTGGAAGCAGATGTTCTAATGTTTCTCCCTCTTCCGTTTTCTACAGCTTGTATAATCTCAATTCGCTCCCTGTGATTCTCCAACTCTGTCAAGTCCTCGATCTTATTATCGAAAAGCACTACTCCCTGCTTATCGATTACGCTAAGTCGGATATTATCTGGAAAAATAGCAAGTAAACTGTCTAAATTCGCCAACGAATTCTCCTGATCAGCCCCTAAACTAGCATGTACTATCTCTGCATAGGCTTCAAGTTTATCTTCTAAATTTTCTAATCGATAGGTTTTCTCTCTCGACTGTCCTACTAATAAAACACCTAGGCTAAATAAAGTGAAGACAACGGAAAAGTACAGAAATAGCTTTTGTTTATACCGTAATTTCATTCTTCAGATACATTAAATCGGTAGCCATAACCAGAGCGACTTGTAATGGTATAAGCGTACTCCCTCAGCTTTTTTCTAAGTCTTGTAATGTGCACATCTACCGTCCTTTCCGTGATATATGCCGAGCTACCCCAGACGGCATCTATTATTTCTGGTCGGGAAAAGATTCGTGTCGGATTTTCGGCTAGCAAACTAAATATTTCAAATTCGGTTTTGGTTAACTCGATTTTATCTTCGCTAATCCACACTTCTTTTAATTCTGTATTGATTTTTAA
>DATGMW010000090.1:0-5652 GCA_035307105.1 Flavobacteriaceae bacterium | reverse complement strand
CCTATTCACTTTAGTGGCGGAAGTATGAATGACGAGGATTATATCTGGCTAAAAGATTACTTACAACTAGATGGCGTAGTCTATACGCTAGTGCCAATAAAATCTAAAGTAGATAAAAACAATCCATTCGACATGGGCCGCATTCATTGGCCTACAATGTATGAGAATGTTACCAATTGGGAGTGGGGAAATATCGGTACCGATAAGATTTACCATGATGTGGAAACCCGTAGAAACTCTATTACCTACCGTACAAACCTCATCCGCTTGGTAGAAAACTTATACCATAACGATGAGTTAGAAAAAGCTGAAGAGATTTTGGATCTAGGAATGGAGAAAACGCCATTGGACAAAGTAGGATACGTTTCGACTATAGAACCATACATCCAATTTTACTACTTGCTAGATGCCCAAGAAAAAGCAAGAGATTTGTACTATCAATCTGCCAAAGACTACCAAGAATACTTAAAGTTCTATAGTTCTATGGCATTCGAAGACAAGGCCAGAAATGCTCAGGAGGTATTTCGCAAGTATGGTCAATACTATAGCTTGATGCGATTGCTAAACTTCTTTGATCCAGAATTGGCTATAGAGGAATATGAAATCTTCAATCACCACTTAGATCTATTGCCAGAGTTCTTTGACGAGGAAGATAAGTATGTTGGAGAAGCGATAGAATCCGATTCTATTCCACAAGACCTATTAGAGGATATAGAGCGCATGCAACAAGAAGCGAGGCAAGAGGCTTTGCAGATAGAAATGGACACCACAAGACTTCCGTAAGATGCGTCTGTTTACTCCCATACGAACTCCCCAATGGATTTCTTGGTTCTATCCGAGTTTCCTCTGGGGAGTTCCTAATTCTAAGGCGATTTATCTGACTTTTGATGACGGACCAACTCCCGAAACAACGCCAGAAATACTAGCTTTATTAAAAGCTTATAACGCAAAAGCTACTTTCTTTTGCGTGGGGAATAATGTAGAGAAACATCCTTCGTTGTTTAAAGAAATAATAGAACAAGGACACAGCTGGGGAAACCACACATTTTACCACAATGATTTAAAAAACACCCCGCCTGAGGAATATCGCAACAGCACAGAAAAGTCTTCGGCGATTATGGAAAAGCATGCTAAGCAAAGGACTACTCTATTTCGTCCACCACAAGGCAGGTTCCGATATAATTTCAAGAAGATATTAGGCGCTAACTATAAAGTGGTGTTCTGGACTTTACTAAGTATGGATCATGCTGCAGATTCCAGCATAGATAGTTGTACAGCCAATTTACTAAAAGCAAAACATGGGGATATCGTGGTCTTGCATGACAACCTTCGAACCAAAGAAACTACCTTAAAAAGCTTGGAAGCGTTTTTAAAGTGGGCACAAAAGAATGAAATTATATTACTAGGGTTACCTATGAAGTAGTGTATTCTTCCAACACACTTTTTAAGGCATTACTTGTATGTTTACCTTGCGCACGCCAATGCATTTCTCCGTCTTTATAAATCATGAAATCCGGTAAGCTAGAAACTTGCAAGGCACGAACTACTTCCCTATTTGCATCCACGTTTATTTCTATAATACGCGCTTTATCCTCGAAGTGATTTGCCACCTCTTTCACTACTTTATGCATTCGCTCACTAGCCTCGTTCCCCTTTATGTAAAAATGTAAGAGTACCGGTACCTCTCCATTAATTAAGTCTCCAAACTTTGCCATAACAAATCTTATATTATACTAACAATTATACAATTTACTAAAATTCAGGACTTAGGCAGTGGTTTTCCTTTTTAATTTTATGACAGTAACCTCTGGCCAAACACCAAATCTGCCAGAAAAGCCAATGACACCCAAGCCTCTATTTACATTTAAGTAACGGTTATTTTCCTTATAAAGTCCCGCCCAATGCTCATAACGAAACTGACTGGGTGACCAGCGGATAAAGCCTGGAATCTCAATTCCGTATTGCATACCATGTGTGTGTCCCGAAAGAGTTATATGGTATTTAGATGGATACTCTTTTACATGATAATCCCAATGGGTGGGATCGTGGCTCATCAAGATTTTGAAATCAGCATCCTGTAAACCTTCTGTGGCTTTATCCAAATCCCCTGCTTTTTTAAAGTTTCCATTCCCCCAGTTTTCTACTCCTACCAAGGCGATGCGTTGTCCGTCTCTTTCTAAATAAACATGTTCGTTATTTAACAACTTCCACCCTACCTCTGCTTGAACTTTTTTTAATTGCTCTAAATTCTCTGCTTTTTCTTCTTTACTTGGCCATCGGTGATAATCGCCATAATCGTGATTTCCTAATACAGAATACACCCCATCGCGTGCACGCAATGTAGACATCAGAGACTTCCAACGCTTGGTTTCGCCAACCACATCGTTTACCAAATCACCAGTAAATAGGATCGTGTCGCTCTCCTGCTCGTTTATCAGCTCCATAGCATAGGCAAACTCCTTCTTGTTGTTCCAACTCCCTAGGTGCAAATCACTGAATTGAGTCAAGGTATAGCCATCGAAAGCTTCAGGTAAATCGTCGAACGTCAACTCATACTTTAAAACTCGAAAGTCATATCGCCCGCGAATCATTCCATAAAGCAGTGTAGAGAAAGGTAAGGCTGCAAGCCCAATAGCCATAGTGGCTACAAATTTCCGTCTAGAAGGTATGTATCTGTCTCTGGGCTTCCCTGTGAGTTTTTGGTATATCGCTACACCTATTCGATAACTATCCTCCAAGAACATTCCTAAAGCTAAAAATATTTTTGTTACTACCATCACTAATACCAAGCTATACAAAATCATCCTCCAAGGATTTTCGTACATCGAACCGCTCATAAAAATCTGGTCGGCAATCACCGACAAGATTAAAAACAGACTTAACGCCCAATATATATAAATAGTGAGCTTGGCCTTAGATAGAGATCGAAATGCCTGAAAAGCATAAAAGTCTAAGGTAAAATAAAACAGAAAAAATAGAGGTAATATCCATTGCATGATGCGAAAATACGCACTTTTAAACAACCTACATTAAAAAGGTGGTTTTTAACGAGAATTAAACAATATTGGTGAGAGAAAGCAACTGGTTTATCTTGCCTATACTTAGTCTTTTGCTAAACAGATTTACAAATTTCTACGGACACGGATTCTGTAATTAAACATTCGGAACTCCCTTCAAAAAATTAATAAGAGCCTCTTAACTTAAAGGCAAGTAAAAGAATTTTAATTACTCATCTATAGCCTTAACAAGTTATTCCCAAGAGGAAACAAAAGCCATTCGTCCGATTATTCGTAATTTTGGGGCTCCTGTAATAAAACAGGCTTTATTAATTGAAAAACACAAGACCAACGGATGGATAAGAAACCTAGACTATTTTTACTCGATGCCTATGCATTAATATTTAGAGGTTATTATGCTTTTATACGAAACCCACAAATAAATTCCAAAGGACAGAATACTTCGGCTATTATGGGGTTTGTAAACACGTTGTTTGATATCATCCGACGCGAGCGACCAGATCACCTAGCAGTATGTTTCGATAAAGATGGAAGTGAAGAGCGTACGGAGCTTTACCCAGAATATAAGGCTAACCGCGATAAAACCCCTCAAGATATTATAGATAGTATTCCTATTATCAAAGACATTCTAAAAGCGATGCACATTCCTAGTATTGAGCTAGCAGGGGTAGAAGCAGACGATGTTATTGGAACTTTATCTAAGAAAGCAGAGAAAGAAGGATACGAGGTTTTTATGGTGACGTCCGATAAGGATTTCGCTCAGTTGGTTTCAGAAAATATATTCATGTACCGCCCTGCCCGTATGGGGAATGGAATAGAAATCTGGGGGATTCCAGAAGTTCAAGAGCGTTTTGGCGTAGAAGATCCACTTCAAGTAATTGATTACCTAGGAATGATGGGCGATGCTAGCGACAATATTCCAGGTCTGCCAGGCGTAGGAAAAAAAACCGCAGAGAAATTCATAGCGGAATATGGCTCTATGGAAAATCTTTTGGCCAACACCGATCAGCTTACAGGGAAAATGAAAGAGCGCGTAATAGAGTATGCAGAACAAGGCTTACTCTCCAAAAAACTAGCCACTATTCTTACGGACTACCCTATAGAGTTTGACGCCAAGAAATTTGAGCTAGAAATGCCAGATGCCAAAGAAGTACAGAAAATATTCGAAGAATTAGAATTCCGACGTCTTCGTGATCAGTTCTTAAATCTATTTAGCGCCGAAGAAATAGCCAATGCTCCAAATCCAACAGCAGCAAAAAGCACACAAACCACCAAAAAAGTAGCAGGTAGCGGACAGTTCTCCCTATTTGGAACCGAAGAAGCAGAATCGGCAGAGGCTTATAGCAGCAGACAAGACATCCAATCGGCAAATCATTTCTATCAGTTAATACAACCAGGTTTAGGAACCAAATTGTTCTTCGAAAAACTACTACAACAAAAAGAAGTTAGCTTTGATATAGAAACCAGTTCGCTAGATACACGCACCACCGATATATTAGGCATTGCCTTTTCGTGGGAAAGCGGAAAAGGATATTATCTGCCAGTAAACGAAGAGCTATTGGCTAATGAAGAGTTTCGCGAGAAACTTCAAAAATTCTTATCGGACGAAGACATTTTAAAAGTAGGACAGAACTTAAAGTTCGACATTAAAGTATTGGCTCATAACGGTTTTAGCATTTCGGCTAACTTATTCGACACTATGTTGGCTCATTACCTGATCAATCCAGACATGCGTCATAACTTAGATGTACTATCCGAAACTTACCTGAACTACACCCCACAGCCTATTGAAGAGCTGATTGGGAAAAAAGGAAAAAAACAAGGCTCCATGGCCGATGTACCTTTGGAGTTGCAAAAAGAATACGCAGCAGAAGATGCGGATCTTACTTGGCAGTTAAAAGAATACTTCGAAAAAGAGCTGATAGACAACAACGCCAAAAAACTCTTTGACGAAGTAGAAGTTCCCTTGATGTCTGTGCTTGCTTCTATGGAAATTGAAGGAATAAACCTAGATTCCGACTTCCTAAATGAGTTGGCAAAAGGCATTGACTCGGATATTTTAAAACTCGAGAATGAAATTTATGAACTGGCAGGCGAAGAATTCAATATTGCCTCGCCAAAACAACTAGGCGACATCCTTTTTGGAAAGATGGAATTGGTAAGCAAACCAAAGAAAACCAAAACTGGACAGTTCTCTACTGGAGAAGAAATTTTAACACCACTGGCAAGCGAGCATCCTATTGTAGCAAACGTGCTAGAATACAGAGGTCTCGCAAAACTAAAAAGCACCTATGTAGATGCCTTACCAAAACAAGTAGCGGAAGACTCTAAGCGCATCCACACCGAATACATGCAAACGGTTGCAGCAACAGGAAGACTTAGCAGTACCAATCCGAACCTGCAGAACATTCCTATCCGTACCGAGCGAGGCAGATTGATCAGAAAAGCATTCATTCCAAGAAATGAAGACTACGTACTATTGGCTGCGGATTACTCTCAAATAGAACTGCGAATCATAGCTTCTTTAAGTGATGAGACCACCATGATTGAAGCCTTCCGTCGCGGCGAAGACATTCACGCATCCACTGCATCGAAGGTTTTCAATGTGCCTTTAGAGGAAGTGACGCGCTTACAA
>DATGMW010000089.1:0-5925 GCA_035307105.1 Flavobacteriaceae bacterium | reverse complement strand
ACTACAGGAAGCGTACACACTTTTGCATTGGGAGGAAACATCGTCCGAAATAACTTAGAGTTTTACCAGCACGGAAGCCACTCTAACTCTATTCTTAAAGGAATAACTGTTTTAGAAAACAGAGAGCATGTAGACCACCATACCTTAGTACACCACACGCAACCAAATTGCGAAAGTCACCAAGACTACAAAGGGATATTTAGCGATAGATCTACTGGCATATTCAACGGCAAGATATTGGTAGATAAAATCGCTCAAAAGCTTAGTGCTTATCAGCAAAATAACAACGTAGTAGTAGACGATAGAGCTACTGTAAACTCCAAGCCACAGTTGGAAATTTATGCCGATGACGTACGCTGTTCACACGGATGTACCATTGGTCAATTACCAGATGAATCGATGTTCTATTTACGAACTAGAGGAATTCCAAAGAAGGAAGCAGAAGCTGTGTTGATGTTTGCGTTTGCCAATACGGTATTGGAAAGCGTACGAATTCCTGCTCTTAAAGAGGAGGTTATGCGCTTGATAGCTAATAAGCTAGATGCAGAAATAAACATCGAAATTTAAATGAAAATAACTATGGCATTGGAAATACAAAAAATACGAGAAGACTTCCCTATTTTAAATCGTAAAGTAAATGGAAGTAACCTCGTTTATTTGGACAATGCGGCCACATCGCAAACGCCAAATGCGGTAATAAACAGTATAAAAGAATATTACCAGCAATACAATGCCAACATACATCGTGGTGTACATTCCTTATCGCAAGAAGCAACAGACGCATACGAGCAAGCAAGGAAAAAGGTACAAGCATTCTTTAATGCAAAGAAAGATTACGAAATAATCTTTACCACAGGTGCTACAGAAAGTATCAATCTTGTCGCCAGCAGTTTTACCACATTAGTAAAACCTGGCGACGAGATTCTTATCACCCACATGGAGCACCACTCCAATATAGTTCCTTGGCAAATGCTATGTGAGCGAACAGGCGCTACCCTAGTTATTCTACCCATAGATAAGAATGGTGAGTTGCAAATAGATAAGCTAGACCAGTATTTGTCAGCTAAAACAAAACTTGTAGCGGTAACGCATATTTCTAACGGACTAGGCGTAATAAATCCGATAAAGGAAATCATTGAGAAAGCCCATGAAGTAAATGCAGCAGTACTAGTAGATGGCGCACAGGCTTGTTCCCATATAAAGCCAGATGTACAGGCGCTAGATGTAGATTTCTACGTAGCCTCTGCACATAAAATGTGTGGTCCAACAGGTGTTGGCGTGCTATATGGAAAAGAAGAATGGTTACATAAGCTCCCACCCTATCAAGGAGGTGGAGAGATGATTAAAGAAGTAACTTTTGACAAAACAACCTATGCCGATTTGCCTCACAAATTCGAAGCAGGAACACCAAACATAAGTGGAGGAATTGCGTTTGGAGCGGCGATTGACTACTTAGAAAAAATAGGCTATCATGCTATAGCGAAACAGGAAGAAGCGTTGCTTACCCTTGCAACAAATGAATTAAAGAAAATAGAAGGACTTAAAATCTACGGTGATGTAGCTAATAAAACCTCTCTAGTGTCCTTCAACATAGAAGGTTTGCATCCCTATGATATTGGCACTATACTAGATCAAATGGGAATTGCCGTACGCACAGGACATCATTGTAATCAGCCCATTATGGCTTTTTTCGACATTCCAGGTACCGTTAGAGCATCCTTTGCTTTTTACAATACAATAGAGGAAGTAGAGGCGTTAGTAAATGCGGTTGAAAAAGCAAAAAACATGCTGTCTTAACAGTATAAGCACCAAGTTTCTTATACTTTTGTAGATAGCTATACCAATAAAATTTAAGCATGACTATAAAAGAAATACAAGAAGAAATCATAGAAGAATTCGAGATGTTCGGAGATTGGACAGATCGTTACGAGCATATTATTGAATTAGGCAAAACACTCCCACTCATAAAAGAAGAAGAAAAGAGAGACGATTTACTTATAAAAGGCTGTCAATCTAGAGTTTGGCTTAAATCCGATTATAAAGACGGAAAGATTGTATTGACTTCGGATAGTGATGCAATAATCACTAAGGGAATTATAGCTATTTTAATACGCGTTTTTTCTAATCAGACACCAGAGGATATCGTGAATAGCGATATGGACTTTATTGATGCCATAGGTCTAAAAGAACACCTATCCCCTACTAGAGCTAACGGTTTAGTTTCTATGATGAACCAAATAAAGATGTATGCCATAGCATACCAAGCACAACACAACTAAAAATAAAAGCGATGAGTGATAAAAAACCTATAGACATAGTAGAACTTGGTGAGAAAATCGTCAAGGTCATAAAAACAGTCTACGATCCTGAAATTCCAGTGGACGTATATGAATTGGGATTGATTTACGACGTGATGGTAAGCGAAGATGCAGAAGTAAAAATAATTATGACGCTTACTACACCAAACTGCCCCGTAGCTGAATCCTTACCTCAAGAGGTAAAAGACAAGGTTGCCATGATAGAAATGGTGAAAGACGTTGAGTTGGAACTAACATTCGACCCACCTTGGTCGCAAGACTTAATCAGCGAAGAAGCGCGCTTTGAACTAGGAATGTTTTAAAAACGATACAGATGGAAGGAGAAATTGTAAATAGGGTTGCCAATAGCAAATTGGTGACCATAGACTTGGATAGTCTCTATCCGCAAGGTGAACGAATTATATTGGACATTTCTCAGTGGCTTTTTCAAGGTTTAATAGTTCGTGAAAAAGAATTCCGAACACAACTAATGGAGCATGATTGGAGTCAATATAAAGACAGCTATGTAATTTTGAGTTGTAATAGCGATGCCATTATTCCAGGTTGGGCCTATTTGCTTATTACCACTTACCTACAACCATACGCAAAGCTAATCGTAAAAGGAACGATAGAAGATCTTGATAACGTGTTGATGACACAAGTAGTAAACGAGCTCAACTTAGAAGATTATCAGGGCAAACCAGTAATTATTACCGGATGCAGTGATAATCCTATTCCCGAAACAAGCTATTTATTGCTCCTACAAAAACTTATGCCCATAGCTAAAAATATCATGTACGGCGAGGCATGTTCCTCAGTACCACTGTTTAGGAACCGATCCTAATCTGTTAAGATTTATTAAACTATTGCTGATAAGATATATAATTAGTGTATTTTGCGAGCCGTATTAAATAAATTTTTATAGATAGAGTAATTGTTATGAAAAAGATTTTATTATTCGGCATGCTACTTCTTGGATCGACTGCTTTGTATGCTCAAGAAGCAGAGGAAGAAGAAGAAAAGGTCGAGAATGGTTGGCATAAAGAAGGTGCTATAAGCCTTATGTTCAATCAAGCTGCATTTAATAATAGCTGGACGGGTGGAGGAACAACGAACTATGCAACTAACCTTAAGTTTAACTATGACTTTAATTACCGTTACAATAAGTTAACCGTAGACAATAGAGTGGTAGCAGACTATGGGTTAACCAAAAATAGAGGAGAGAAATATACCCGCAAAACCAATGACCGAATAGAAATCAACTCTATTGTTGGTACTAAAGTAAGAGATACTAACTGGTACTTCTCTTTCTTTCTAAACTTCAAAACACAATTTACAGATGGATATGATTATGAAGAAGTAGAGGATGTGTTGGTGCGTACCAGAAAAACGGACTTCTTCTCTCCTGCATACTTACAATTTGGACCAGGTATGTTATGGAAAAAGAGCGATAACTTCAAAGTAAACGTTTCTCCTTTCGCCGCACGAATTACTTTTGTAGATAAAGATTTTACCAGAGTTGGAAATGATCCAAATGCTATAGCAGAATTCAATGATAAAAAGTACTTCGGAGTAGAAGCAAACGAGAGCACTAACTTTGAGCTAGGTGCTTCTGTTAGTGGTTATGCAAAGTTTGATTTGGTCAAAAACGTAAATGTAGAGAATATTTTAGCGCTATATAGCGACTACCTAGAAAAGCCTCAGAACATAAATATAGACTATACCTTAAATATCAACATGAAAATTAACTCTTTCATGTCAGCTAACTTTACATTCCAAGCGATTTACGAAGAGAATGCCGTTTCCTCCTTCCAAATAAGAGAAGCGATTGGAGTAGGACTTAATTACGCTCTGTAATTAATAAAACATCATAGCTAAATAAAATAAAAAATGCCCTTTGTTTTTACTAGGGCATTTTTTTATTCTTCTTCCCAATAATCAGGATATAAGAAATCATTATACGGAAATCTGGTAACATGAATCTCCCTTACCTTCCTATACAATAGCTTTCGAAGACTATCCATATTTCTGCCTGTTACTGCAGATATAAACACTACATCATCCCCTAACTTATTCATCCAAGTTCTTTTCCAGTCCTCTAGAGTATAATGATCCTTGGTAGGCTCGGTGATCAAGTCGTCTTCCGAAATCTTTTTATACTTATAGGCATCCACCTTATTGAAAGCTAAAATAGAGGGTTTATCCGAGCTATCTATCTCTGCTAAAATTTTATTTACCGATGCGATATGATCCTCAAAAGAGTTATGAGATATATCGATTACGTGTACTAGAAGATCGGCTTCACGAACCTCATCTAGAGTGCTTTTAAACGCATCTACAAGCTGTGTGGGTAGTTTCCTTATAAACCCAACAGTATCGGTAAGCAAGAAGGGTAGGTTTTGAATAACTACTTTTCTCACTGTAGTATCCAAGGTTGCAAAGAGCTTGTCTTCGGCAAAAACTTCCGATTTACTCAATACATTCATCAAGGTAGACTTCCCTACATTGGTATACCCTACCAAAGCAACACGCACAAGAGAGCCTCGATTGCCTCTTTGCACCTCCATCTGTTTATCGATCTTAACAAGCTGGTCTTTTAGTCTGCTTATCCTATCTCGCACAATTCTTCGGTCGGTTTCTATGGCCTGCTCTCCTGGTCCACGCATTCCTATTCCCCCACGCTGTCTGTCTAAATGCGTCCACATTCCTGCCAATCTAGGCAACAGATATTCATACTGTGCAAGTTCCACTTGAGTTCTAGCATAGCTTGTTTGTGCACGCTGCGCAAAGATATCTAGAATAAGGTTCGTTCGATCTACAATCTTACACTCTAAAATCCGCTCAATATTATTTATCTGCGCAGGCGAAAGTTCGTCGTCGAAAATAACTGTGGATACATCGTTTTCTTTCACAAAGGACCTAATTTCCTCTATCTTCCCTGAACCGATAAATGTTTTGGGATTAGGGTAGTTTAACTTTTGCACAAACCTACCTAAAACCTGGCCACCTGCTGTATATGCAAGGAACTCCAATTCGTCTAGAAATTCTTCTGACTTCTCTTCATTCTGATCAGGGGTTATTAGCCCCACCAGAAGTGCTTTTTCGTAATCTTCTGAAACTTGTTCTATCATAAATACAATATCGTCATTCAAAAGTACAACCTAAAGCAATAACAAGAAAAATTATTCGCAATTCCCATCTACATCACAAGTGTTTCCAGAGATAATCTGCATTGGTTGTTCATCTTGTTTGTAATAATGCCACGACTTTCTCAATGTTTCTAAAAAAGTCTCGGTAGGTTGTGCTCCAGAAACGGCAAACTTTTTATGCATCACAAAGAAAGGTACGCCTCTTACTCCAATATTACCAGCTTCCATTTGATCCTGACGAACCTCGTATGCAAAGGCATCGGAGTCAAGCAAATCTTTGATTTCCTTTTCTTCTAAACCTACTTCAAGACCAAGCGCTAATAGAACCTCTTTGTCGTCAATATTTTTTGCATCGGTAAAATGCGCCTTAAACAAGCTCTCGACCATCTGATTCCCCATCTCCCTGCTTTTAGCATTTGCAAGATGCGTTAACCTATGTGCATTCTTGGAGTTAGCTGGAATCGAGGTTTCTAAATTCA
>DATGMW010000088.1:0-10124 GCA_035307105.1 Flavobacteriaceae bacterium | reverse complement strand
GGGGCTACTTTTTCGGAAAACTCTAGGATATCTATAAACATACTTCTTAATAAAATGATGGCTTCAGGTGATCGGTTTACTACATGATTAAATAGCTTCACTGGTCGGTAAGGCACGTCACCTACTCCATCTTTGTCTAAGTCGTAACCAACGTAATCACTCCAATAATTTCCTTCGAACACGTTTCTGTTTAACGGGCCGTTATAGGATAAATCAAAAGAATTTCCGATAAAATTATTTTTTCGAAACTCATTTAGGTAGTTCGCTCCTCGAGAATTTATCGCCCATCCATTGCTAATAAAATTATTGTTTTTATACATTATCCTATTACAGCCTTCTACATTTATTCCTGTTGTATTTCGTATAAAATCGTTGTTTGTAATCCTCGTATCGGTTACTTCTTTTAATAATACTCCATAAGATGCACCACCCCAATTATCTTCCATCACATTCTCGAACATGTCCATTTCCTTGGAATACATAATCGCGATACCAGCACCATTATTTTTATAATAATTTCCTTTCACCACATCGTTATTCGAGAACATAAAGTGCAAACCATAACGCACATTATCCTCGCTAATATTATTGCTGATGATGCAATGATTAGAAAATTCAAAGTAGATTCCATCACGAACTTGGTACACTTCATTTCCATCGATTTCGATATAATGACTGTACCATAATTGAATCCCATTTCCGGAATTGAATTCACTTACTGCCTCGCCATACACTTTGTTGTTCAGTACCTTTCCGTGTCTTGACTTCTCCAAGTAGATCCCAAAAAAAGGTTCGTAAATAGTCATGTTTTGAACTACAAAATCTCGACTCTCTCTTACTCTAATTCCAGCATAATCGGTTAGATAGCTTGTTCCTACGTTTCGTATTTCAAAACCATCTACCACTACCTGTTCGGTTTTATTTATTAATAGGATTTCCCCTACTTTTTGTCCGTCAAGTACAACGCCAGGTTCTCCACGCAAAGTCAGTGGTTTATCTATTACGATACCTGTTTCTTGATACAATCCTTTTCGAACAAGTACGGTATCGCCTGGTTGTGCATTCTCGACAGCATTTTTAATACTGGTTTCTTTACAAGTACTACACACTTCAATAACAGAAGCATTACCACTTATAGGTAGCAACAGACCTAGGATTAATAGGCAATAGATATATAAAAATTTAGTTGACAATTTCACAGTTTTATTTTAGTGCCTTTGATTAGCAATCACTTTTTTCACCTCTTCCCAAGTGTAGAGTTCTCCTCCGCTTTCTTTTTGCAAAGCTACTGCTGCTTCTTTACTGTTTAGCGCAGATAGGAACGCTCCCATTGGGCTAGGTATATTCTCGGTAATAATAAAAGTTGCGTCGTATACACTTATTAGTGTACCTGGCTCTTTTAGATTGGCAGAAAGTACGTGTAGCATTTTCTCTTCCTCGATTTCGGTTCGTAAAAAATCAATCATACATTCTGTAGCATCGAACTTATAGTTTTTTCCTTTTTTGGTTACTAGTTGTGCCGCATGCGTAGGATTTACAATACCCATTCTACAAAAATCGCATTCGTCTTCTCCATAATTTATAGCCTGCGGTGTTTTATCACAGGAGGTTAAAACTCCGAAAGCCATAAATAAAATTAAAAATATATTTCTCATAGTTAGTTTTTCTTTACTGATTTTCTTGCTACAATATAAGAAAGGAATATAACTCCCATACCGGCCATCATTAAATATCCTCCTAATGCAGGTTGGGAATAAGTGTCGAAATTCAATAGCTTTTTATGCCCCCAAAGAGGTGGTTTGTACTTCATCGGGTTTCCGTGCACATCCACAAAACTCATTATTGCATTGGGATCTAAATTGCTTCCGTAGTCTATTAACCATAGGTTAAAATCGTACATTCCGAGTATTCCAAGAATAGCCATCAAGATAAACCAGCCTAAAATTGCGCCTGGTTTTGCTTTCCCTATAAATCCTAAAATCCCTATTAATATTCCGATTCCTCCCATTATTCCTACAACGATTGGGAATACGCTAAACTCCCACATTTCGTTAGGTTTAGGGATAGGTTTCATTCCTATATAGTGGTTCATAATATCGATATTGGTGATATCTCCCTCACGAACATCTTTTAAACCATCTATAAAAATCTCCATTCCTAATCCTGGTGGTGGATATTGTGGTGCAATTAATGTTACATTCCATAACGGAAAGTAAAATAAACTGAGCATCAATAGAGCCCCAATAATCATTAATATGCTTGCCTTTTTCATATTTTAATTTGTTTTTTATTTAGGTAGCGGAACTAAAAATTAGTTCCGCTACCTTTCCAAGGATTACTTTCAAAACCTTAAACAATATGTATTTTCCTTGGAATATTATTCAGTGAACTTAGAGTCGTCCAGTGCCCAAGACAATTTAATGTCGGAATCTTCTGGGGACACTCTAATATACCCTGACATTTCCTGGTGCAATGCAGAACAGAAGTCGGTACAATAGAATGGCCATACGCCTACTTCTTTTGGTTCCCAAGTCAAGGTTTCTGTTTGTCCTGGAAGAATAAGCATCTCTGCGTTATTGTTTCCTAATATTGCAAATCCGTGAGGAATGTCAAAGTCTTGCTCTAAGTTGGTAATGTGGAAGAACACCTTGTCTCCAACTTTTACTCCTTCAATATTATCTGGCGTAAAGTGACTACGGATCATAGACATATAGACGTGTACGTTTTTACCGTCGCGTTCTACACGTGTTTCTCCTGGATTCTTCACTACTCTTGCGTGCTCGTTTTCGCTAAGCTTATAGATCTGTCTGGTTTTGTCTTTGATTTTATCTGCGTGAATCATAGCCGCATAGTGAGGTTCTGCAACTGTTGGGAAGTCTAATAACAACTCCATTTTATCGCCTGTAATGTCGAATAATTGTGCTGCGTGGTTTAATTCCGGACCTACAGGTAAGAACCTGTCTTTCGTAATTTTATTCATAGTAACCATATACTTACCATCTGGCTTTCTACTGTTACCTCCTGGAATAACTAAGTGACCTGGTGAGTAGTACGAATCTTTTCTATCGATTACTTCCCAAGTTCCTAGCTCCCACTTTACTACCTCAGAAGAGATAAAGAAAGTTGTATAAGCATATCCTTTATCATCAAACTCGGTATGTAGCGGTCCTAAACCTGGCTGTGGCACTACCCCTGCCAACACATCTTCGAAGTTTAAAATAGGAATTCCATAAGCTTCTCCTTCAAAACGTTCGTTTTCGATAGCATCTAGCATTTTGGAGAATGAGTGTACTGTCAGGTTTGCAGATAACTTACCGTTACCTATAATATACTCTCCTGATGGATCTACGTCTACCCCATGCGGTGATTTAGGGGTTGGAATAAAGTAAGCAACACCAGGCAACTCCATAGCATCTAAAATAGTGACTTCTTCTTTTACAGTTGAAGTAGCCGTATGAGTCTTAACGTCGAATTTGTTGTGGAAATATCTAGCTGGAACAGTTTTTCCTTTTCCTTGCTTTAAATACTCCTCTGCCTTTTTCCAGTTAATCGCAACAATAAAGTCCTTATCATTTTGAGATGCATTTACTTCTTGTAATGTATGTGCTTCTTCCGTATTATAAGTAGTAAAGAAGAACCATCCGTGTGAATCATGTCTTCCTGGATGTCCTAAGTCATAGTTAAATCCTGGCAACATTAATTGGAAAGACAAATCCATCTCTCCTGAATCTTGGTCAACGCTGATAAAAGATATGGTTCCTTTAAAGTTTCCTTTATACTCATCGATTGGCATATCTTGCTGAGGAATTGGAACAGAGAATCTAGTTCCTGCCACAACATACTCTGTGTTTTCTGTTACGAAAGCAGAGCTGTGGTTTCCAGCACTATTTGGAATCTCTATTATTTCGGCTGTTTCGAAATCCTGCAAGTCAATTCTTGCTATTCTTGGTGTATTCACCCCATTTGCAAAAATCCAACGTCCATCTAACTCTCCATTGGTTTGTGATATATCTGGGTGGTGTAAATCATCCCAAGGCACAAAACCATAGGAAGTTTCTAGCATTGGTTTTGTTTCCTCTGTATAGCCATACCCATTCATAGGTACTTGTGAAAATACTGGAATGGTTTTGAATAATCTTCCAGATGGAATTCCGTAAACTGAAATCTGTCCATCAAATCCACCGGACAAAAATCCGTAGTACTCATCGTGCTCACCAGGGGCAACGTAAACGCGCTCTGCTGCTGAGCCACCTGAACTTGAAGAAGCTCTTTTGCCATTAGCTCCTCCAGGGTTACAGGCTGTAAGTGTTGCCAAAGCAGCACCTACTAATAATAATCTAATTGATTGTCTCATAATAAATTAAGGTATATAATTAATTGGTTGATATTTTAGCATTATAAAGTTCGGAAATACTCTAAAAGAGCACGAGCCTGTTCCTCAGTCATTCCTTGATTCGCCATTGGCGATCCATTGTAATCGATTAGAAGTTGTCGTGCCAGAGGATCTTCCTTAACCATAAGCTCTGGATCTAATATCATATTCATAATCCACTCTGGTGCGCGACGATCCACCACACCTTCCATAGCTGGACCAATAAACTTTCGATCCGTTTTATGGCAAGCCGTACAATTGGCTTTAAAAACTTCTTCTCCTTTAGCTGCCAAAGCTGGATCAAGATCACCTAAAGTAACATTTTTGATCACCCCCACTCCTTTATTATTCATATCGCGTAAATCTTCAGCTGAGGTTACAGCTTTTGGAGTTTCTTTGGGTTTCTCTGTAGAAGAAGACTGTGCTCCGATCTTAACTTCGGGTTTGGATTTTTTATCCTCGCTGTTTCCACAACTAGTTAGTAAACCAGCGAAAAGAAAGATTAAAACATATTTTCTCATAGTAATTAATTGTTTTTGGTTTGTTATTTTGATACAAACATAGGGCATCTACTATACGCCAACTATGACAAATATCAGTATTAAGACTCTTATATCTTAAATAGGCTTATCCGTCTTTGTAATCCTTAACATAATCATAATCTCGATAACAAAAAAAACTATTTATGTATCTTTGTTTTTATGTTATCAAATATATCAAAATACGCCATTACTGGGCTGAGCCACATTATGATCAATAGTGTGAAGAGCGAAAACACGAAAGTGGGGGAAATCATTGAACGCAATGATATACCTCAAGCTTTTTTATCGAAAATCTTACAAAGACTTACCAAAGAGGGGTTTTTATCTTCTAAGAAAGGACCAAATGGTGGTTTTTACCTTACCGAAGAGCAAATGCAAACCAGTGTATTGGATATCATTAAAGAGTTGGAGGGCGAAGAGTTTTTCTCTAATTGCATCCTGCGCTTTGAAGCTTGCAATAGCAAAAATCCTTGTCCACTACACTTCTTGGTTATCAAGGAGAAAAATGCTTTGGACAGTAAGTTTAGAAAAATAAAAATTAAAGATTTACTCCATACAGTTCCTAAAGAACTAATGGATTCGGAATAGATAGGTGGATTTTAAACTTGATCTTATTATAATAAAAATCAGCCGAGCAAAAGCTCGGCTGATTTGTTTGAATTGTTTAGTAAAAGCTTATGCTTTGTGACGCTTTCTCTCGTTTTCTTTTAGATATATTTTTCTAATGCGCAACTCATTCGGTGTAACTTCCACATATTCATCTTTCTGAATATATTCTAAAGCTTCTTCCAAAGAGAATTTTATTGCTGGTACGATACGTGCTTTATCGTCACTTCCTGATGCTCGAACGTTCGACATTTTCTTTGTTTTGGTAATATTCACCACCATGTCTTCATTTCGTGCATTTTCTCCAACCACCTGTCCTTCGTATATTTTTTCTCCGGGTTCCACAAAGAATTTCCCTCGCTCTTGTAGCTTGTCTATAGAGTATGGAATTGCAGTACCGTTCTCCATAGAAATCAGACTGCCATTCATACGCTCTGGAATTCCACCTTTCATTGGTTGATACTCTATAAATCGATGTGTCATTATCGCTTGTCCAGCAGTGGCTGTAATGATTTGCGTTCGCAGACCTATAATTCCTCTAGATGGAATGATAAACGTACAGATAGTGCGCTCTCCACGAGTTTCCATGCTTTGCATTTCTCCTTTCTTATAAGAAACCAGTTCAATGACTCTACCGCTTAACTCAGATGGAACATCAATAGTCAGCTCTTCTATAGGCTCACACTGTACCCCGTCAATTTCCTTAACGATTACTTGTGGCTGTCCTATTTGTATTTCGTAACCTTCCCTACGCATGGTTTCTATAAGAACAGAAAGGTGCATAACACCACGACCAAACACCATAAATTTATCTGCTGTATCTGTTTCTTTTACACGTAACGCAAGGTTTTTCTCCAATTCCTTATTTAGACGTTCTTTAATATGTCTGGAAGTAACGAATTTACCGTCTTGACCAAAAAATGGGGAGTCGTTTATGGTAAATAACATGCTCATAGTTGGCTCATCGATAGCAATAGACGGAAGTGCTTCTGGGTTTTCTGCATCGGCAATCGTATCTCCAATATCAAATCCTTCTAATCCTACTATAGCACAGATGTCTCCTGTTTCTACTTCTTTTACTTTCTTTCTAGCCACGCCCTCAAAAACATAAAGATCTTTTACTCTATATTTTTCTATCTTATCTCCTTTCTTCACCAAAGATATTGGCTGGTTTTCTTTCAGACTTCCTCTAGTAAGACGACCAATGGCGATACGTCCTGTATAGGAGGAGAAGTCTAATGAAGTAATAAGCATTTGTGTGTTTCCTTCTTCAATTTCCAGGGATGGAACATGCTCTAATACCATATCCAATAATGGATCTAAGGAATCGGTTGGTTTCTCCCAATCATCACTCATCCATCCATCTCTAGCAGAACCATATACTACTGGGAAATCTAACTGCCACTCTTCTGCTCCGAGTTCGAACATCAAATCGAAAACCGCTTCGTGTACCTCATCGGGTCTACAATTCTCCTTATCTACTTTATTTACTACTACACAAGGCTTCTTACCTAGTTCTATAGCTTTCTGAAGTACAAATCTTGTTTGTGGCATTGGGCCTTCAATAGCATCTACTAATAGAAGAACGCCATCCACCATATTAAGCACGCGCTCTACTTCTCCTCCAAAATCGGCGTGACCTGGTGTGTCAATAATATTAATCTTCGTGTCTTTGTAAACAATAGATACGTTCTTTGATGTGATAGTTATGCCCCGCTCTCTTTCTAAATCTTCATTATCCAATATCAGCGTTCCTTCCTCATCTTGCTCTACGTTGTTTACAGTGTGGTGTATAATTTTGTCCACCAAGGTTGTTTTACCATGGTCAACGTGTGCAATAATTGCAATGTTTTTAATGTTCATATAATTGCTTGAATTTTAAGAGCACAAAGATACGCATTTTCATCAAATTTCTACATACGTAATCTTAATCAGTTGAAAATTTATTAATAGAGCCCTCAAAAATGTCTAATTAATAGAAGTTTATTTAAAAATATCCTGCTTTATAAATAGAAAACCCCATTAAAATTTCTTTTAACAGGGTTATTTCTCATTCTATTTTTTTTAGTCGTTTTAATTCAAAGGCTTTCTTCCTGAAATGATATTGAATAAAATTATAATAACTGCAATGACCAGTAGAATGTGAATTAAATTACTGTCTCCCATTCCACCACCTACTCCTAAGAGGCCTAGAACCCAGATTACAATAGCAACAACTGCAATTAACCATAGAATACTTCTCATAATTTGTGATTTTTAGTTATTAGTATTTAAATATATAATATTTTCACATACTAAAAATAAATACCTTAGATTATTAACAATAACTTAGTAACCACACCTATTATATAATTAATTCAACTCTAGCAATCTCTGCGCTTAATTACTAGAGAGATTTAATGTAACTTTGTATTATAAAAAATATTCTTATGCAACTGAATTTAATCCCAAAAATAAAACATGCCGATTCGGATAACTTTTACTTATTGGCTGGACCCTGCGCCATTGAAGGCGAAGAGATGGCTCTTCGCATTGCCGAGAGAGTGGTAGAAATTACCGATAAACTCAAAATCCCCTATATATTCAAAGGAAGCTTCAAAAAGGCCAATCGCAGTCGACTGGATAGCTTTACTGGAATTGGAGATGAGAAAGCTTTAAAAATCTTACGGAAAGTATCGGAAACTTTCGACATCCCAACGGTAACCGATATACATGAAAGCAGCGATGCAGCACTTGCAGCTGCCTATGTAGATGTATTGCAAATTCCAGCTTTCCTTGTTCGACAAACCGACTTGGTAGTAGCTGCTGCAAAAACCGGAAAGGTAATCAACCTAAAGAAAGGACAGTTTATGAGTCCCGAAAGCATGAAGCATGCGGTTACTAAAGCAACAGAAAGCGGTAACAACCAAGTGATGGTTACCGACAGAGGAACCATGTTTGGCTACCAAGATATGATAGTAGATTTCCGTGGTATTCCTGTAATGCGCTCTTTTGCTAGTACGGTGTTGGACGTTACCCATTCCCTACAGCAACCTAACCAATCTAGCGGTGTTACTGGTGGCAGACCAGAAATGATTGAAACTATTGCTAGAGCTGGAGTTGTAAATAATGTAGATGGCTTGTTTATAGAAACACACTTTGATCCTGCCAATGCTAAAAGCGATGGCGCCAATATGTTGGATCTTCAACACCTGGAAAAATTGCTTACCAACCTTACTGCCATCCGTAAAGTGGTGAATACCTTATAATAGAATATGAATTTAGGATAGCCTGCGGAATTATAAAGCAGGTTGTCCTAATATATAAGTTTGCGCTACCGTTCTATCGTTAGCAAGCATTTGAATTACAAACAGCCTCTCCTCTAGCGATTTGCATTGTGCAAGACGAAACTCCAAAAGTTCACTAGAAGCTAAATCCAAGACTACAAAATCTGCTTCTTTCCCTTTCTCAAAGTTACCTATAAACGCTTCTAAGTGCAAAGCTTCCGCACCGCCTAAAGTGGCTAGGTAAAATGCTTTTAATGCACTTAATGGCTCATGCGCATATTCCTCTTCTGGAAATGCTTTTCGCAGTTGATTTACTTTATAAGCTTCTTGCAAGGTTTCCAAAATGCTAAAGCTAGTTCCCGCACCTACATCGGTTCCCATACCTACACGTACCCTATGTTTTTGTGCTGCTTGAATATTAAACAACCCGCTTCCTAAGAACAAGTTGGAAGTAGGACAAAAAGCTACACTGCAATCGTGCGTGTGCAAGGTATTCCATTCGGAATCGGACAAGTAAATGCTATGGGCGAAAACGGATTTCGGACGTACCAAACCAGCTTTATCATATACATCCAGATAATTATCAGCCTCGGGAAACAAGTCGTTTACCCAGGCAAGTTCTTCCCTATTTTCGGATAAGTGGGTATGTAAATAGACCTCAGGAAACTCCTCTAAAAGCTGTTTGGCTTTTGCTAGTTGTTCCTTACTGGAAGTAGGTGCGAATCTTGGAGTAACTGCATATAGCAATCGGTCTTTCCCATGCCATTTTTCTATAAGCGCTTTGGAATCTTGGTAAGAGCTTTCAGGCGTATCTAGTAAATACGCTGGAGCGTTGCGATCCATCATTACTTTTCCTGCAATCATCCGAAGACTCTGCTTCTGCGCTTCTTCAAAAAACGCTTCCACCGAGGTTTTGTGAACCGAACCAAATACCAACGCCGTCGTGGTACCCTGTAAAAGAAGTTGTCGTAAAAAAAACTTAGCAATTTTTTGCGCATACTCTTTGTTTCCAAACTGCTTTTCGGTAGGAAAGGTATAGGTATTGAGCCAATCTAATAACTCCGCACCATAAGATGCGAACATTTCCGTTTGCGGGAAGTGGATATGGGTATCTACAAAGCCAGGTAGTATTAGTTTTCCTGTATAGTCTATTACCTTAGACTCTTCGTACTCTTTTATCCATTCCGAATACTCCCCTATCGCCTTCACCTTACCATCTTTTACTACCAGCAATCCATCTTCCCAATATTCATAAGATGCATCTGTAGAACTACTTTTAGTAGGATCGCTTAAAAAATGAAGAATGGAAGCACGATAAAGCTGTAACATAGTGGGATG
>DATGMW010000087.1:0-10288 GCA_035307105.1 Flavobacteriaceae bacterium | reverse complement strand
TATTTATCGTTTTATCAATTGTCGGACTAGGTTTCTTTCCATAAATACTAATAAGCCTGCATAAAGTACTAGTAATAAAGTACCTAATAACAAACTTCCTCCAAATATATAAAAAGCTAGAAAGGAAAAGGCAGTACTTACTAGCAAGTACACCAAAATCTCTTTTATTGGATAAGGAATCGGATAATAATTCTGACCGAACAGATAGGACAGCAACATCATTACTCCATAAGCCAACAGCGTAGCCAATGCCGACCCGTAATAGCTTAAACATGGAATAAGCAAGTAGTTGCCCACAATAGTCAGTAAAGCCCCTATAATGGAGATGTACGCTCCCACTTTAGTGTTGTCGGTAATCTTATACCAAACCGATAGGTTATGATATATTCCTAAAAATAAGTTTGCCAAAAGAATAATAGGAACGATATCCATGGCAACCCAATACGACTCATCGGTAATGAGAATGGTTTTAAAGATATCAATGTAGACCATTACTGCAAGAAAGATTAAGCTTCCAAGTAAGGTAAAATACTTGGTTACTGTTGCATAGACAATGGGTGCATTCTTCTCTTCGGCTTGTTTAAAAAAGAAAGGTTCTACTCCCAAACGAAAAGCGGTGGCAAATAAGGTCATGAAAACGCCAAGCTTATAACAGGCGGCATATACGCCCACTTCGGAGTCGGCAATATCTGGAGGTAGTAAATATTTTAATAGGATTTTATCTAATGCTTCGTTTATCGAAAATGCTATTCCTGCTAAAAGTATCGGCATAGCATATCGAATCATGCGCTTCCAAATGGCCTTATCTAGCGAAAACCCGATCTTAAAGTATAATGGAGAAACAAACGCCAAAGTAAGTGCACTAGCCACTATATTTGAAATAAATACATAGGCAATTAGGTTATCGGGATTGTAGATAGCATCCCAAAAACTCCCTGGGCTATTTGCTAATTTGGGTAATACTAAAAAGAAGAATAGATTTAAACTTAGGTTTATAAACACATTGGCAATCCGCAAAGCAGCGTATCGCATAGGCTTTTCTCTAGCTCTAAACCAAGAGTATGGAATTACCACCAGCGCATCCAACGCCAAAATCCAGATGGTATAGCGAATGTACTCTGGATTGTAATCTAAACTTCTAGCGATAAAGTCTACGTTTGGAAGTGCTAGCAACAAAAACAGCAGACTGGTTACCGTTAAAGAAGTGAGCGAAGTGGACTCCACTTTTTTTGGATCTTCGTCCTTTCGATGTAAAAATCGAAAATAGGCGGTTTCCATTCCGTAGGATAGAATCACATTTCCGAAGATGATAAAAGCAAACAGCGATGCATAGATGCCGTATTCACTTTTCTCTAAAGTAGAAACGTAAAGCGGTACTAATATGATGGACAACGCCCTAGGTAAAACCGTAGCTAGTCCATAAATAAATGTTTGCTTAAAAAGATTCTTGTATCCTGCCAAAAATAATGGGTTTAAAAACTAAGCAAAAGTACATATTTAGAATGCAAACTCTCTCTTGCTATCTTAATCTTAGTTTAATTCAGAAAATAATTAAAATAAGAACTATTTCAACTTGAGAGATTCCTTCTAATAAAAAAGCCCAAGCAAATTTGCTTGAGCTTTTTTGTATATGTTGTAATCTGTGATTTAACCAGCAAGTGCTTCTGCACCACCAACAATTTCCAGAATCTCTGCAGTAATAGCAGCTTGTCTAGCTTTGTTGTATTGTAGTACCAGATCGTCGCGAATCTCTTCTGCGTTATCGGTTGCTTTGTGCATCGCTGTCATTCGAGCACCGTGCTCACTAGCTACGGAATCTCTTAGCGCTTTATAAAGCTGTGTTTTTAAACTCTTAGGTATTAACTCCTCAATGATCTCCGCTTTTCCAGGCTCATAAATATAATCTAATTCTACTTCTTCTGTAAGATCAGAACTTTGATTCTCTATCGGTAAAAATGTTTCCGTAATAATAACCTGCGTTGCAGCATTTCTAAAGCTGTTGTACACTATGTCGATCTTATCGTAGGTGCCATCTACAAACAGTCCCATTAAATACTCCGCAATTCTGGAGGATTCTTCGAAGTTTAATTCCTCTATAATTTCGTTATTATTCAAAATAACGTATCCTGTTTTAGAAACCATATCATGTCCTTTCTTCCCAACGGTTAGATAGTCGACATCTTTTCCTAAATATAAAGTTTCTGCAAGCTCTTTGGCTCTTCGAATAGCATTGGTATTAAATGCTCCTGCTAAACCACGGTTGGACGTAATTAATACGACAAGAACTTTTTCTACTTCTCTTTCTGTAGCAAAAACGCTTCCGCTTTCGCCTTCCATAGAAGCGCTTAAGCCTTGAAGCAACTCTGTAAGCTTTTCCGAATAAGGGCGCATAGCGGTAATAGCATCTTGCGCACGCTTAAGCTTTGCAGCCGACACCATTTTCATGGCATTGGTAATCTGCATGGTAGAACCTACCGAGTTAATTCTAGTTCGTATGTCCTTTAAATTGGCCATTGATTAGATTTAAAAATAGTTAAACTTGTTATGCTTTGTACTTCTCTGCAACTTCTGCAGCCACTTTCTTAAGCACCTCTGTTTCTTTATCTGTATACTTTCCTGCTTTCAATGCATCTAAAGTACTTCTATGCTGTAAATTAAGCTGCTCTAAGAAGTCTTTTTCAAATTCACGTACTTTCTCAACTGGCACTTCTCTTAGCAAGTTTTGTGCACCCGCGTAGATTATTGCTACTTGATCTTCTACGGTGAATGGATCGTTTTGTGCTTGTTTTAGAATCTCTACGTTACGTTTTCCTTTCTCGATTACGTTCATTGTAGCTGCATCTAAATCCGAACCAAACTTAGCGAAAGCTTCTAATTCTCTATACTGCGCTTGGTCTAGTTTTAAGGTACCAGAAACTCTTCTCATCGATTTTACCTGAGCAGAACCTCCTACACGAGAAACCGATATACCTACGTTAATCGCAGGACGAACTCCGGAGTTAAATAAGTCGGACTCCAAGAATATCTGTCCGTCGGTAATAGAAATTACGTTGGTTGGAATATATGCAGAAACGTCTCCAGCTTGTGTTTCAATAATCGGCAAAGCCGTAAGAGAACCTCCTCCTTTTACCATTCCTTTTAGGGATTCTGGTAAATCGTTCATCTGTTTAGCTACTTTATCGTCTTCAATTATCTTCGCTGCACGCTCTAGTAAACGAGAGTGTAGGTAGAAAACGTCTCCTGGATATGCCTCACGTCCTGGTGGACGACGTAGTAAAAGAGAAACCTCACGGTATGCAACGGCCTGTTTGGACAAGTCGTCATAAATGATAAGTGCAGGTCTTCCTGTATCTCTAAAGTACTCTCCAATTGCTACTCCAGCAAAAGGTGCGTAAACCTGAATCTGTGCAGGATCGGATGCGTTTGCGGCTACGATAGTTGTATAAGCCATAGCACCATGATCTTCTAGTACTTTAGCAATGTTTGCAACAGTAGAAGCTTTTTGTCCGATAGCTACATAGATACAGTATACTGGTTCGCCAGCATCGTAAAATTCTTTTTGATTTAGAATGGTATCGACACAAACGGTAGTTTTACCTGTTTGACGGTCGCCAATAACCAACTCTCTTTGCCCTCTTCCGATTGGAATCATGGCATCGATAGATTTAATACCCGTTTGCAATGGTTCTGTTACGGGTTGACGATAAATAACTCCTGGTGCTTTACGCTCTAAAGGCATTTGGAAAGTTTCGCCAGTAATAGGACCTTTTCCGTCTATAGGCTGTCCAAGGGTGTTTACTACACGTCCTACAATTCCTTCACCTACATTGATAGATGCAATTCGCTGGGTACGTTTTACAGTAGCTCCTTCTTTAAGCCCGCTAGAGGGTCCTAATAGTACCACCCCAACGTTATCTTCTTCAAGGTTAAGAACAACTCCTTCTAATCCTCCTTCGAACGCTACCATTTCGCCATATTCTGCGTTGGTAAGTCCATAAACTCGAGCAATACCATCTCCTACGGTAAGAACAGTTCCAACCTCATCCAGTGAAGCGGTTGCCTCAAAGTTGGTTAATTGTTTCTTTAAAATTGCTGATACTTCAGCTGGTTTTACATCTGCCATTTTATATAGGTATTATAATCTTTTTGTAAATTCTTTTTTAATATTGTCTAATTGGTTAGAAATACTTGCGTTGTACTCCACATCTCCAACTCGAATGATAAAGCCTCCTAATATATCAGGGTTTATAGTACTGGTAAGGATAACATCTTTTGCTTGGGTTATTTCTTTTGCTTTTGCCAATACTTGTGCTTCCATCTCTGGAGTAAGTGCTATAGCGGTAACCACCTCCACATTCTTTACGCCTTTACGCTCGTTGTATTGGTCGAGGTAGGCTTTAGAAATACCACCTAATAAATCGGCTCGTTTATTATGAACTAGCACTTCTATCAAGTTATGTGTTGCTTTAGATTGCTTTGCAAATACTTCCAGTAAGACTTGTTTTTTGTCTTCCAACTTAATAATCGGGTTGCCCAATGCAAGACGCAATTCTCTGCTTGCCTGCATAGTAGTATATACAGCTTGCATGTCTTGCTGCATTACCTCGGTATTGCTCTGCTGATCTGCTTCCAGTAATAAAGCCTTGGCATATCGCAAGGCGGCTCTACTTGTGCTCATTTATATTAATTAAGTTTTGCTCCTTCTAGCATGTTATCGATTAGCTTCATCTGCTTCTCTTTATCAGACAGCTCACTCTTCACCACTTTCTCGGCGATATCTAGAGATAATTCTGCAACCTGATCGCGGATTTCTGACATAGCAGCCGCTTTTTCATTGCGAATGGCTTCTCTTGCGCTAAGGATCATTTTATCGCCTTCTGCTTTTGCCATCTCCTTAGACTCGTTCAACATTTTATCTCGTAGTTGTCTTGCCTCAGTAAGCATCTGATCTCTTTCAGCTCTAGCTTCTTTTAGCAACTTCTCGTTATCTGCTTGCAGGTTAGCCATTTCTATCTTGGCTTTTTCTGCAGCTTCCAACGCGTTATTTATCGATTCTTCTCTAGAGTTTACCGCGCCCATTATAGGTTTCCAAGCAAACTTTCTTAGAAGAAAAACTAGAATTACGAATATTAAAGTAGTCCATAATAAAAGACTCTCTGGTGCAACTATATTCATAGTATGATATTAATTGTTTTATTTAATTGTCTAATTATAAGTTAGAATCATTTCGTAACCAACCGTTACGAAATGATTCTGACTATTTTAGTGTTGCAAATTTACAAAGTAAATAGATTACCCTGCAATAAGTGCTACTACAATCGCGAATAGTGCTGCACCTTCAATAAGTGCTGCTGCAATAATCATCGCTGTTTGGATTTTAGCTGCAGCTTCTGGCTGTCTTGCTATCGCCTCCATTGCGGCTTTACCAATGGATCCAATTCCTAAACTAGCACCTACTACTGCGATACCTGCTCCGATTGCTGCT
This sequence comes from Flavobacteriaceae bacterium, assembly GCA_035307105.1. Classification (GTDB taxonomy): domain Bacteria; phylum Bacteroidota; class Bacteroidia; order Flavobacteriales; family Flavobacteriaceae; genus JAJYTI01. Next base: position 4,803 of record DATGMW010000087.1, on the reverse strand, counting down.
AATGAAACTCCTGTCATAATAATTAAATTAAATATAAATTAAACAATAAATTACTCGTGTGCTTCATCGCTAACCGCTTGACCAATAAATAAGGCTGCTAGTAAGGTGAAGATATATGCCTGTAAAGCCGCTACTAACAGCTTTAACACGGTCATGAATAATACAAATAGGATAGACACTGGTGCTATTGCAGCACTTCCGAAGATAAAAATCAAGGAAACTAAACTAAGTATTATAATATGTCCTGCCGTCATGTTTGCAAACAAACGAACCATTAATGCAAATGGCTTTGTAAGCATTCCTACAATTTCTATAGGAACCATAATCGGCAATAAGAATGCTGGCACTGGTGGCAAAAATACGCCTTTCCAGTAATTTGCATTTCCATTGAACGTGGTCATCAGGAAAACAATAAATGCCATTACAAAGGTAAAGGCAATGTTTCCTGTTAAGTTAGCGCCAAACGGGAAAAATGGAATTAATCCCATCAGGTTGTTTATCAAAATAAAGAAAAACACTGTAAGTAAGAATGGCATAAAACGCTTGTACTTATGACCTAGCTGTGGCTCTGCTATATCGTCGCGCACAAAAAGAATCAATGGTTCTAAGAAACCAGCCAAACCAGTGGGTGCCTTATCGGATTTGCTATAGCCTCTTGCTGCACCAATAAAGATGAGCAGCAATAGTACCACCGATACGATCATAGAAAATATGCTGGTTGTAATAGAAAAATCTAAAGGTCTAGAGTCGTATTGAAAAGGTTTGGATAGCACGGTCTGTGCTTCAAACTCTGCAGCATTAAATTTATCTGCATAGAAAATATGCTCATCGTACTTAACGAACGCCTGTCCGTTGGCTTCTACCACCACATTAGCTTCGTTGTCGTGCTGAAACTTTGAGGATGAAAACACAGTCAATCCATTATCTGTCCAAAGAATAATAGGTAGCGGCATGGTTACCGGCTTCCCTTTCCAATCCGTGATATGAAACTCATGGGAATCCCAAACGTGACTGTTAATCAATTCTACTGGGCTGAAAGCCTCTTCCATATCTTCTGCCTGCGAAAATCCAGTAAATGGTATTATTGCAAACAACAATCCAAGAAGCAGTCCAAAATTAATCTGATTTTTCATCGTTTTAATCTAATGCTATAAGTTTTATGCTATAAAAATTTGGGGCAAAAGTACAACTTATATTAATAATTCGCCTACAAAACTGACTTTTTTTATATTGACACCTGCCTTCAGCTTTGACTGCCAACTAAATCGGCTCTTGCGACTGCAATAATCGAATGCTAAACCACACCTCCATCCCTAAGAAGATAAAAAAAGGCAAAAAGAAGTTAATAACATCTGGAATTTTATTTGGGAATTCGCTTTCTATAAGCGGAAGAAGAAACCACAGGGAAACAAACATTTTTAAAACAATACTTGCAATAAAAGCAAAGCCTGCGTATTCCTTAATGATATAATAAACAAACACTACCATAGCATAGGTTGCCAAGGATAGCAAAACTAAGATTCCGTAGATTTTCCAGATAGGAATAAATAGAATTATGTCTGTTATTACATACTCGTAGATCAGTCTATGTGTCAATCCCAAAGACAAGGCTAGTATTAGAAGTTTTATAACATAATGAAGGATAAATCTTTGTAATGTTTTTTCAGGCATCTTCTGAATTTTCTTCTTGTTTAGACATCCTCAATGCTTTCTTTATCACCATGTATAGCGATGCAAACACCGAAAACAAGGAGAGTATTATTGTAAAGGCTTTATATTTATTGGGAAATTTTTCATCTAACCATAATCCTAGCAAAACACCAGCAGTAATCACCACCCCCATCTGTAGTCCTATCTGCGTGAATTCCACCCAAGTGCTAAGAGATTTTCTTCTTTTTTTGTTGTTTTGCTTTTGATTTACCATTTTCTTGTTCCAAAGTCTTTACATTGGATTGCATATTACAATTACCATTAAGCTCTGCTCCAGGCTCTACTATTAATTCTGTGGTTTTTACGTCGCCATGAATTACTGCGGATGCTCGCAGGCTTAAAGTTTCGGCCACCTTCAACGCTCCGTGCACCTTCCCTTCAATATCGGCATTGTCGCAATGTAGCGTTCCTTTTATAACGCCTGTTTTTCCAATTACAACACGTGCAGGAGAGGAAATATCTCCCTCTACTGTTCCATCTATTCTAATAAAGCCGTTGGATTGGATGTCCCCAATAAAAGTGGTTCCTTCGTTTATTCTGTTTTCGGAAGTAGTGGGATTTAAGCTGTCTTGTTTCTTTGATTTTTTATTAGAGAACATAATTTGGGGGATTAAAATTAAAGGTTTTGCATTAGGTATTCCTCTACATTCTTATGGATTAAAACTTTGGTATAATTTTCTGAGGATATTTCAAAACCTACTCGATCGATCACAGTCTCTTCATCCTCTTCTAATCGCTCAACAAGTCCTTTTACTCCAAGTCTAGAGCGCAATCCATGTACTACTACAAACAGCATATCGGCATCGTAGTAGTCTACAGACACCTTAAGACTAAGATAATCCAGTTCCTCTAAGCCATCTTCCAAGCGTTCTTTTAAAGCCTCTGCATCTTCTCTTTCTTCATGAGATAAAGAATAAACCAATTTCCAGCGACTTGATTCTGAATCGGAAGTAAATCCTGTGAATGCTAACTTTGGCAGATCTTGGGAGTGGATTCTCTCTGCTTGTTTTCCCTCTGGCGAGTTCGGATAGTTCAACGCCACAAAGTTTAAAGCCTCTTCATAGGCTACATAGCCTTTTGTTTTTCCGATGATTGTTGCTTTTAACAGCTCGAATTTTGGAATGATTTCGTCGCCTGTAAATCGGTCTAAATAATTCTCTATATTATCTAATGCATCTTGATATTGCTCCGATTCATACAATGCATACGTTTGGTTGTAATGATACTCTGGGCTGTTGTCGTCCTCTCCAAAAAAGGATTGTGGATCGGTGATTATTTCGGCATATCGGGAGTCTGGATATTCCGACACGATTTTATCTCGCATACGGTTCATCTGCGCAGCATTCCCTTCCTCTTCGTAGATACGGTATAGGTGATATTGTGCAGGCAGAACAAGTCGTTCTTCTGGTTTGTTTTCAAGCAATTGCTCTAGGCGATCTGCAGCCAGTAAGTTTTCTTTAAACTTCTCTTTATATATCAAGCCTAACTGATAGTATGCAAAGTCTCTTTGACCGACAATGCTATCGATTACCGCTTTATCTGTTGGAATTGCATCTATATAAGTTTGAGGATTAAAACGCGGGTCGTCTACTATAGCCACGCCTTCTGCAGCAAACAGATTCTCTTCTTCAAACCCACTACTTCCACCGCGTTTATTGGATAGCCTCCAGTTATCCTCTAGTGTTCTTCTTCCCCAAACCTGCTCAAACTCTTGTTTTCCATACGCTGCTTGGGATGGGTTATAAAAATAAAACGAAGATGCTTGTTCTTGTCTACCTCGGCCTCCAGATCCAGCAACGCCTCTTTCCAGCAATCGCTCTCGCTTGACCTGTTCAATAGAATCGGCGACAGCCTTTTCGCGCAATGCATCGGTATACCCGGTAAAATAATCCAATCTCGCAGCTTCACTCATGTTTGTTAACCCAATAATGCTATCGGTTACCTGTGCAATTCCTTCGTATTTTATAACGTCTTCTAAGTTGTCTCTTTTCTTTTGTGTACGTCTGCGGATCAAGGTATTCGGCTCCATAAAAGCAAGCGTACTATCGTAGTATGCACCAGCTTCTCGGTACAACGCCCTATCAAAATGTATTTCGGCTAGGGTATGGTAGTTTATAGCTTGTAGTTTATCGTCGTTTATATAGGCTCCTACACTCTTATTATAATACGACTCCGCAAGTTTTAAACTGTCTTCTTTGTGATGAAATAAGGCTATATTATAATATACATGATCTAAATAAGGTCTGTTCTCTCTGTCTTCTTCCAATTTGGTCAGAAGTTTTTTCAACTCTTTTTTTTCTTCCTCTGTGGTGTACGAAATGTTATTTATCTTCTCTAAATGCGCATGTATATAGTAATCTCTAAGCGTTCTACGGTGTAAGTCGATAACCTTATCAAAAGCGATGTTTGCACTATCTGGCTTTTGCAATCGATTGTATAACTGCCCTTCTATATATCTATAGCGCCCTTTTTTCTCATTATCACGTGTATGCGCTGCGGCTTGCTGCACATAAGGCAATGCTTCTGGCAAAGAATCCATCTGAATATATGCTTGCGCAATCATTATGGAAGCATCGGCCTTAGTATAGTCGTTTAAATCTGTGTCGTTTAGGGTTCGCTTAAGCAGCTCTATTGCAATCTCCTCGTTTTCTAGACGAACGTAGGTTTTTGCACGCCATATATTGGCTTCGTTAATGCTTTTACTAGATGGATAGCGGGTAAGAATAAAGTTAAATGCATCTATGGCTGGAATAAAACGGCTATCGTAATATCGAGCTTTTCCTAATAGTAAATAGGCCTCGGCCATTTTTGGATTTCGTTCCCTTCCATTGATGTACATGCCGTGTTTTTGAATAGCAACAATTGCTTTCTCTTCGGCACGATCGAATAAAGTAGGGTTTTGATCGTCCGAATACCCTATTTCCTGCTCTTCTAAGCTTGGAATATTAATACGTTCTACCGGAAGGATTTCCCAAAAATCATCGACATAGCCTTCTATCAGGCTTTCTTTTCCTGCTTTTAATGCTTCCTCGCCATTAAAAATGGCATTATATTCTGCTGTTATTGCGTGAAACTTTTTATTTAGGAACTTAT
>DATGMW010000086.1:0-5781 GCA_035307105.1 Flavobacteriaceae bacterium | reverse complement strand
CCTTGTACCTAATTTACTGCTGATACGCTCACTGCCGATATAGTAATGTTTGGTATAGGTCGTAAAGGTGTACTCAGGAGGCGGTTCTCTAAAATTAAACTCCTCGGTTAACTCCTGAGGGCGTACCGTAACTAGTGCATTCGGGTAAAGCATAATATCCATGTCCTGCGCATAGCCTGCGGTAGTCCCGCTAGATATGCCTTCCTGCTGACGCGGAACATAGCGTATACCTCGTTCGCCACTCGCATCGTAGGTATAAGCGGCGATATGAGGTTGTTCTCTATCGCTCTCTGGCCGTAAATCTACGCCAAGAAGTCTATCTTCTTCGTCCCAAACGAATTTACGAACCGACTCTCTGGAAGTATCCATAGGTAGTTCGGGATTATTGATTTCTCGTTCTATATGGGTAAGATTGCCACGAGCATCGTAGTCCAATAGCTGTTTTTCTACTCTTGGGTCTCTAGGATCGTTTGGGTTGTCTAATGTTTGGTTGACAATCAAATATATTAACTTCTCTTTTCTCATTCCTTAGTCAATTTAAGGATTTATTATAAAAAACCCAAGTTAATTCAATAAATTGAGATTTATATAGTCTAATTCGATATCTAAAGATGTCTAGAAATTATAATTCGTTAAAAATTGGAGGTAGTGCAAAGACGGGATGCTTTGAGCAGCGAGTTCGGGGAGTGTAATTTAAGCCTGGACAAAGTTTAAATAACACTTCCAAAAAAGCTAACTTTTGTTGGCTCTTAACCTTTCCATACTATTTTTATTTTATTGAGAAAGTTGAAACTACGGTAATTCTTTCATCAACATTATTAGGATTTGTAACAACTATCCCATATTCACCTTTAAGCTTTTTATCAAGATCGATAAGATAGGAAGACTCGCCATACTTTTCAGCTTTGAAAGGAATAACCTCTAAAGTAGATTTGTTTGTTCCAAAAGTATTGGAGGTGCTTACTATAGCCTCTCTAAATTTTCTTTTAGACTTTAACTTGATAACTTGAATAATACTCATTGGATCGGTATGGTTATCCTTAGCTTTAACAATCAATTTAAAATCCTCATTTGCCTTTAATTTTGATGCTGAACAACAGTTATCAACTCTTATTCTAGTCCTATGTTTTCCTATCCCAACAGCAACCGCACTAACACTTTGATTAGACCTGTAGTTTGGAATTTGTTTTTCTAATAAAAAATGATCCCCATTTCCTTTTAAGGCAATAACTTCTCCAATAGGGCAAACGCATCATATTTTTAATAAAGATTCAAGATAGTTGTAATCCCATCCAGCTATAAGCCGTTTACTTTTTAATCCGACTTTCTTGGATTTGTCGTTTCTGAGGAGATTTAGAATGATTTTCCTTAGAATTGCGAAGTTTTCAGCCGCATTGTCTTTTCGCTTTCTGCTTTCATCTTCTCTAAAAGCAATGTCAAGTTTCCAATGCAGCTTGTTTTCGATTTCCCAATGGGTTCGAATGTAATATAGTAATTCTTTAGGCTCACCATCTAAACTGGTTATATAAAACCGAGTCATGCCTTCAGTTTCCCTGTCGCTATTCTTGAATTCACATTTACTTTCTATTTTTACCACTGTCTTTAAGTTTGCCCAATCGTTATCTTCGGCTATAAATTGAAAATCACTGATTAAACTGCATTTTCTGGTCTCAATCCGACCGTGTCCAAGGTCAACATCTTCATATACAGGATAATCCTTTCCAAACTTAAATTCCTCTTCCACATCTTGTAGCAATGGCTTTTGGTTACCTTTAACTGCTAAGATATAATCTGCCTCTTTCTCGATTATTTTCTCGGCGATATCTTTTTAGCAACTCATTGCATCTGCTGTAATAATAGTATTTTCAATGGTCAAGCTATTTAGCAATTCAGGAACAGCTGTTATTTCATTCGATTTTTCATCGGTTTTAACTTGTCCTAACACCAAACTATTTTGGATTGCCCAAGCACTAACAATATGAATCGGAGATTTCTTCCCTTTAGACTTAGCTCCCCGAACAGTCTTTCCGTCTATACTGATGATTTCTTTTGGCCCTGATATATTGATGAGTTCACTGGTCCTGGCTATAAACTTTTCTTCAAAGACCTTATGATCAATCGAACTGATAACCCGATTAAAGGTGTCGGGGTAGGGTATTCCATTCTTAAGTCCGAGGAATTTGGTGAGCCAATCTTCCTTGGCTTTGCAGAACATTTTAATTTCATTCCAGGTATCTGCACCACAAAGCACGGTAACTACTGCCATGACAAGGATATCGTTTAATTTGTAAAGTCGTCCCAAAGCTCTTCTTTTATCTTCTATTTGAGCAAAAACAGTCATTAATTTAGAGTCCATAAATAATTATATAAGACATTGATAATCAACGTAACATACAAAAACAAAGCCACATAAACAACTGCAAATCAATACTTTAATCAATTATTTCTTTAATACCTATGGTGCGTTTGCCCTGATAGACAGTTTAAAATGTTTTGGATTAAATAGTGTTTTAAAATGCAACATTGAAGCATAACTATATAGTAACTTTAAAATTATCGATCAAAAATAGAGAAACTACCTACATCACTAGCTCATTCGAAAAACTAAATAGTGGAGTCAAGAAGTAAGCTAAGAAATAAGTTCTTTTTACTTCCAAACGGTGTAGTTATAAATGAAGACACTGAAAGATGGCAATTACTTGTTAAAAGGGCTCTGTACCATACACTGCGTAAGAAGTTAAAGATAAATTCATCCACTTTGCAATAGTATCTCCATTCCATACGCACTTATAAAAGAATAGTCTTTTAGGTTATTCTAATAACATTATTGAAAGAAGATTTTCTTTCAACCAAAAATAAGAGCCAGCTTTCGCTGACTCTTTCCTCATGTAAGCTTTTATATATTCTTACTTTAAACCTCTTGCTTTAAGCATTGGTTCAATGGATGGTTCACTACCTCTAAAGGCTTTGTACATCTCATCGTAGTCTAATGTATTTCCTCTTGAAAGGATCATGTCTCTAAAACGCTGTCCGTTTTCTCTAGTTAGTCCACCATTTTCTACAAACCACTGGTATGCGTCGTAATTCAGCATATCGGTCCATAGGTAAGAGTAGTATCCTGCAGCATACCCACCATTGAATATGTGGGAGAAGTAAGAAGAGCGATATCTTGGCTTTACAGCATTTACATCGTCTAATTTGTATTTACCAAGTGCTTCTGCTTCGAACTTGTTAGCATCATCTATTTTGGTATCTACACCAATAGTATGCCACTCGTAGTCGATATTGGAAGAAGCTAAATTCTCTACAGCGCTATATCCTTGATTGAACGATCCAGCTGCTTCAATTTTATCTAAAAGCTCTTGTGGGATTAGTTCTCCGGTTTCGTAATGTTTTGCGTAGTTTTTAATGATCTCTGGATGTGTTGCCCAGTTCTCGTTAAACTGCGAAGGGAACTCCACAAAGTCTCTAGCTACAGACGTACCAGATAAACTTCTGTACTGCTGATCTGCAAAAAACCCGTGGATTGCGTGACCAAACTCATGGAACATAGTAATAACATTGTCAAAAGTCATTAGTGCTGGTTCTCCATCAGCTGGTTTTGTAATGTTACATACGTTATAAATCACTGGCTTCGTACCATCTAATTTAGATTGTGGAACAAAGTTGCTCATCCAAGCACCACCACGTTTTGAAGGGCGAGCATAATAGTCTGCATAAAACAAACCTAATCCCGACCCATCCTCTTCGAACAACTCATATACCACTACATCTTCGTGGTATACTGGAATATCAGTACGTTTTTTATACGTAATTCCATAAAGTTTTTCTGCAGCATAAAGAACACCGTCTTCCATTACTGTTTCTACTTCGAAGTATGGTTTGATTTCATTTTCATCTAAATCGTACTCTGCTTTACGCACTTTCTCTGCATAAAAATTCCAGTCCCAAGGCTCTAAAGTACCTTCTTGACCAGATGCATTCATTTTTGTTTGAATTCTTCCTGCTTCTGCTTCTGCTTTTTCTAGGGAAGCTGCAATAAATGAATCAAAGAACTTACGTACATTCTCAGGATTCTTAGCCATGGTGTTTTGTAACTGCCATTCTGCATAATTATTAAATCCTAGCAACGCTGCTTTCTCTGCACGTAATTGTGCAATTTCTTTAATGATATCATTTGTGTTATAGTCTGACCCATCCGAACGCATATAAGAAGCTTTAAAAAGTTTCTCACGTGTCTCTCTATTCTCTAAACTTTGTAAATCTGGTTGTTGGGTGGTATTAACCAAAGGAATATACCATCCGTCTTCCTCCTTTATCGATCGCAAGTATGCTTCTGATAATCCCGCCAACTCTTCTTCGTTTTCTATGTGTATACCTCCATCTTTCATAGCGTCTAGTACCGTACGACCAAACTTAGTGGTTAACGAAGCTTCTTTAGAATTCAATTTCTTTAGCGTCTCTTTATCCTCTGTATTTAAATCCGCACCAGCTACTACAAAGTTATTGTGGTAATTGTCTAATAATCTTTTTGATTCGGAGTCTAGATTTAATTCATCCATTTTTCCGTATAGTTCTTTAATACGATTAAATAACTCTGTATTTAAATACATCGCATCGGAATGCTCGGATAATTTTGGTGCAAGTTCTTGTTGTAAATCGCGAATCTCATCATTGGTATGTGCACCACTTAAAGCAAAAAACACTCTTGATGTACGGGATAGCAACGGACTACTTTGTTCCAATGCTATAATTGTATTCTCAAATGTAGGTGCTTCCTCATTTTCTACTATTGCTTTAATAGCTTCTTCTTGTTGACGCATTCCTTCCAAAATAGCTGGACGGAAGTGTTCGTTATCGATTTTAGTAAAGTCAGGTGCGAAATATGGCAATTTGCTTTCTTCCATAAATGGATTCTCTGCCAAATCATCTACAACCGCTTCATTCTTATTGTCTTTCTCGTTTTGACAAGACAAAAAACTCAAGCTAACCGCTAGAATTAATAAACTACTTTTTCTCATAGGTATAAACATATTGTTTTTTAGGAGTCACAAATATACTCAAAAGAGAAGGCATTACAAAGTTTTTTAACTCCTTGACTCTCATTTTGATAAGTATTGCTAACTTAGACGTTAATATATCTTACTTTCTACACTATATTCTGCAATTTCCCATTACTTTTCCCTCTAGACTTAACGAATTAAATAAAGATAACCGACATTGGTAAAATGTTTTCCTCCTTTAGCATTCCCTCGCTTTAAAATATAAAAATAAGTTCCTTCTGGTAGCTCCGACCCTTCCTTTAAAACAAAACCTCCTTTCGATATTCCTTTAAACACATTTCCTTCTGTTCCGTATGCTTCGGTTTGATAAACCAACTCACCCCATTTATTAAATATACGTAGTTCATTATCTGGATAAACATGAATTCCTTCGATTCGAAAATATTGGTTTCCATAATTATCTTTTGGATTTACTGCATTAAATATTTCTAAGTCGTCTGTATCTCCTTCTTTGAGTGCTATGGTATATACACCATAGATGTCTACCTTAAAAATAGTAGTTATCCATTCCTCCACCTCATCTAGCACACCCCCTAAATCCACCCATTTATGCTGGGCTAAGTCCCAAGCTACTATGGTTAGCGTAGCATTAGTATTAAACAAAACATTCGGCATTGTTTCATTAGATAAACGGATGCTTACATATACATGGTCGGTGGTATGGTAATCTATAAGCTCCCAGTATTCCTCTGTATTTATATAGCTAATTCCATGTTGT
>DATGMW010000085.1:0-2598 GCA_035307105.1 Flavobacteriaceae bacterium | reverse complement strand
TTAGTAATACCTTCGTGTTGTAGCATGTTTTGTACTTTGTGTGTGGTAACTTAAAGATACAGTAAAACCAAGGGTTTCCCTTGGTTTTCATGCTACTTATTATCGTCTTAAAGCCTGTGAATAATGGGTGCGAAACTTGAGTTTATAATATATTTATTTCGGGAACAATTGGAATCCCATATTTAGAAAGCACGGTTTCTTGGACGAATTTTGCCAATTCTAATATTTCTTTCCCTGTTGCTGTTCCGTAATTTACTAGCACCAAGGCTTGGTTTTTATGTACGCCTGCATCTCCTTTTCTATATCCTTTTAGCTTGGCGTTATCTATCAGCCATCCAGCAGGAATTTTATACTGGTTGTTTTCTACTTTATAGAAAGGTGCTTCGGGATGTGCTTGATGAAAAGTCTGAAAAGCATCGGCGGATAGAATTGGGTTTTTAAAGAAACTTCCTCCATTTCCGAGTTTCTTTGGATCAGGAAGTTTGGATTGTCGAATGCGAATTACAGCATCGGATACGTCACGAATACTTGGATTGGTACAATTAACTTTTTCTAACTCGCTTTTTATCGCACCATAATCAGTTCTGATAATATGACTTTTCCGAGTTAATTTTAATTGCACTTCAAGAATAATATATCTGCCCTTAGCCTCACTCTTAAATATAGAGTCTCGGTAATCGAATTGGCACTCATCAGCACTCAATTCTTTTATCTCGCCATTAGTTCTATCGAGTACGGTACAACTAACAAAAGTATCTTTGACCTCCACACCGTATGCGCCGATGTTTTGAATAGGAGCGGTACCCGTGTTTCCTGGAATTAATGAAAGATTTTCGATTCCTCCGTAGTCATTATCCACACAATAGCGGACCAGCTCATGCCAGTTTTCTCCTGCTTTTACATGAAGAAGAACATGGTTTTGGTCTAACACTTCCTCCTTAATCCCTTTTAAATCTAGATGGATAACCATTGCATCTACATCTTTGGTAAAAAGAATATTGCTACCACCACCTAATATAAGTTGCTCCTTGTGCAGATTGGATTCTAACACCTTGCGCAATTGCAAGGTGTTTTTTACTGTAGTAAAATATCTGGCATTAACAGCAACTCCAAAAGTGTTGTAGGCTTTTAAGGATTTGTGTTCTTCTATCGTCATGATTACTTTTCTTGGTAAGCTATTAGTGCATGTTTTAAAATCTCTACTGCACGTGTTAGCTTTTCTCTCTCCAATACATAGGCTATACGAACTTGATTTAGTCCTTTTCCAACTGTAGAGTAAAATCCAGCTGCTGGTGCAATCATTACGGTTTCGCCATTCAGGTCATAGTCTTCCAATAACCACTGTGCAAAATCTTCTGCACTTTCTACAGGAAGCTCTGCAATACAATAGAACGCTCCTTGTGGTTGGTTTACTTTTACACCAGGTATTTCCGACAAGCCTTTTAGTAAAATATCTCGACGCTCTTCATACGTGGTATTTACCTCTGTAAAATAAGATTCTGGCGTGTCTAATGCAGCTTCACTTGCTATCTGTGCAAATGTTGGGGGACTTAAGCGCGCTTGAGCAAACTTAAGAACGGTTTCGATTACCTGTTCGTTTTTAGAAACAATACAACCTATTCTTGCACCACACATACTGTAGCGTTTGGATACGGAATCGGTAAGGATTGCATATTCCTCTATGCCTTCTATAGAAAGAATGGAATGGTGTTCTGCATCACTATATATAAAGTCGCTATATACCTCGTCGGAGATAAGGAATAGATTGTACTTCTTAACCAGATCGCCCAGCTGTTCTATTTCCTCTTTAGAATAGACATAGCCTGTAGGGTTTCCTGGGTTGCAAATCAATATAGCTTTGGTGTGCTGTGTAATCAAAGCTTCAAAATCTTCGATCGGCGGTAAAGCAAAATTATCTTCTAATTTTGATTCTACAGGAACTACTTTCACATTGTTCTGTACAGCAAAACCATTGTAATTAGCATAGAATGGCTCTGGGATAATTATTTCGTCGTTAGCATCTGCAACAGTGCTTAAGGCAAACGAAAGTGCTTCGCTACCACCAGTGGTTACAATGATGTTCTCTGGACCAACACTTATGTTTTTACTGCTATAAAAACCAGCTAGCTTTTGTCGGTATTCCAAAGACCCATTAGAAGGTGTGTAGGCCAATGTTTCTATAGTATGGTTGCGAACCGCATCCATTGCTACTTCTGGAGATTTTATGTCGGGTTGCCCAATGTTTAGGTGATAAACTTCTTTTCCAGCTCGCTTAGCCTCGTTTGCATAAGGGGTAAGCTTACGGATTGGCGATTCTGGCATTATTAAACCTTTACTAGATATTTTTGGCATAGCAAAGATGGTTTTAAAGGGTTATTAATAAAGCGGATTCCTCCTGATTAGGAGCCTGCAATAATACACATATTATGGAGAAAATAATACAGATTGAATATAAAGTAACCTAACATCCGCAAGTGTTGTTAACAAGAAAGTGGAAAAGACAGTAAAAACAGAGTCTTAAAGCCTTTTCCCTTTCAAATATTTTCACCAATTTAGGTGAAAACATCCTAGCAGATGAAAATTACACTTTCTTCCGAT
>DATGMW010000084.1:0-11863 GCA_035307105.1 Flavobacteriaceae bacterium | reverse complement strand
AGATGTACTTGCCGAAGTGATTAAAAAATATTTGGATAGCGGACAAAAAGTAATCTCCACAGCGAAGAAGCTAGTTCCTATTACTATCTATGCGGAAAGCACACCAAACCCTGAGGTGATGAAGTTTGTTGCCAACAAGCGTTTGGTAGAATCTGGCAAATATGAATTCCGCAATGCCGAAGAAGCAAAGCACGCACCTATAGCACAGGCTTTGTTTGGTTTTCCATTTATAAGCCAAGTATTTATTACCTCCAACTACATTTCCATCAGCAAGTTCAATGTAATAAGTTGGGAAGAGGTAACGTTAGAGCTTCGAGAGTTTATAAAGAACTTTATAGAGAAAGGCAATGAAGTCATCCAAGCAGAAGCGCTGGAGCTAGAGCAAGCCCAGGAGATGAAAGACATTACCGAAGAACAATACAACTCGCTAGACGAAGTGGAGCGAAAAATTGTTTCTATTATTAAGGAGTATATAGAGCCTGCAGTAAATAGCGATGGCGGACATATCGCTTTCAAATCTTTTAACCCAGAAAAGAAAACTGTGGAAGTGGTGCTTCATGGTGCTTGTAGTGGTTGTCCTTCGGCATCGCACACGCTTAAAGGCGGTATAGAGTCTATTTTAAAGAAGTTCATGCCAAACGAAGTGGCGCACGTGGAAGCTTTTAACGGATAAGAAAACGGGTGCACAAACAACCTATAATAACCATACTGAAATTAACGTATCCCAAGCCTATATCGTTCGTTTACACATACAAACAAATCAATATTACGGATTGGTTTGGGATACGTTTATTTAGGAATTATCTGAGAGAATTAGTACCCCTTAAACAAACTTGACAAACCCTAAAAATATGCAAAAGACCAATGGTTTCTAAGGAGAAACCAATAGGTTTGCCACTGAATTAAAAAACATACAATAAATATTTATGGAAGATTATATTAAAGAATTTAGTAATCGATTAATAGAACTTGCACCACAGTTGGTAGGTGCATTGATTTTACTACTAGTTGGCCTATGGATTATCAAAATAATCCTAAGATTCATTAATAAAATCACCACAAAAAGAGAAGTGGATATATCTGTAGCTAAATTTCTGAGTGATATCCTTAAGTGGACCTTACGCATTATCCTTTTCTTAATGGTAATCTCCAAATTGGGAATAAACACCACTTCTTTTATCGCCATGTTAGGTGCAGCTGGATTGGCAGTAGGTATGGCATTACAAGGTTCTTTAGCCAATTTTGCTGGAGGCATACTTATCATCATCTTCAAACCTTTTAAGGTTGGAGATTATATAACTGCCCAGGATCAATCGGGAACCGTAACCGAGATATCTATCTTTACCACCAAGCTAACTACGGTTACCAATCAACTTGTAGTTATTCCCAATGGCAAGCTATCCAACGATAAAGTAATCAACTACAGTGCTTTTCCCCATAGACGAGAGATGTTAGACATAGAGATTGACTATGCCGAGGATATCAAAAAAGCAAAAAAGGTTATTCTGGAGCTTGCCATGAACGATCCAAGAATCATTAAGGACGAGAATATACAACCAATGCCACAGATAATGGTTACCTCTCTAGGAGCAAACGGAATAATACTAAACCTAAGATATTGGGCTGATTCTGGTGACTTTTGGGATGTTCGTTTCGATATGCTAGAAAATATTAAGAACGTTTTGGAGGCGGAAGATATTTCTATCCCTTATTCACAGCAAGATATTCGAATTAAAGAGTTCCCTAGACAAGAAGCCTAAGCTAGAAGTAGAGAGTTGCATTCAAAAAGCCTCTGATCGTTACGATCAGAGGCTTTTCGAATTAGGCTACTTTACTTAAATTTGGTATCTTAAAACAAAGGAGCTTCGAGTTAAATAAAAACAGGTCGTAACATATAAATTCCGGCAATCTGTCTTCTAGTAGAAGTTCTGCAAGACGTTATGCATACTGCGAATTTGCAAGGACACCTACTGCTTATATTGAATAATCGATGACAAAGAGATACGCTTGTTAACTTAAATGCGTTGTATTATTCACCCAACACTAATGTGCGCATTTCGCTTTACGCTTATCGCATCACGAAAAAATTAATGTGGCTTAAAATCCTTTAGATAAAAAGGTTCAAAATAGGCAGTGTCTTCAAACTCTTGTGCTTTATAGCGCTTTAGTGCAGGGATTGTCATCTCTTTGGCCGATGGCAATGCATCTGACAAAAATATGGCATTCTGAAACTCTTTGAATTCCTGTATTTTCTTAGCACCAGAACCAACAAAAGCAAGCTTCTTACCTTCTAATTCTGCATAAGCATCCTCTTCCAAGATATAAGCGTGCGTTGGGACTAGCTCCTGATAATCGGCAGTAAATACCGTGGTATACACTTCCATGCGTCTAGCGTCTACAACGGCGATAATTCTATCTAATTCGGTTTCTGTGGTTATTTGTCGTGCTAATAGCTCCATGGTAGGTACAGAAATCAAAGGAATGTCTAGTGCGAAGCACAATCCTTTTGCTCCTGCTACGCCAATGCGAAGTCCTGTAAAAGATCCTGGACCACTTCCAACTGCAATCGCATCTAGATCGGTCATATTTAGTTTGGCCTCTTGTAACACTTGCTCTACAAACGGATGCAGTAGTTTTTCATGCGAATAGCCTGCAGAATCTTGCTCCTTAGAAGCGATTACTTTTCCGTCTTTGGCAAGCACTACAGAGGTGTTCGTACTCGATGTTTCTATTTGTAATATAATCGGCATAGGCTTATAAAGCATCTTTAGTTTCCACTTCCTGTCCGTCGCGCAAGAATCGGGTTACCGTAGCATAAGGTCCTACCACCACTTTATCACCTTCTTGAAGGCCTTCTTTTATTTCAATATTTCTGCTATCCTGAATACCAGTTATTACTTGTCGTAGAATCACTTTGTTGTTCTGATAGACGAAAATACTCTCAACTTTATCCCCATCTTCTTCCAATTCAGGAGTTTCCTCGATAAAATCTTCCTTTCCTTTCATCACTATCGCACCGATAGGAACGGTAAGTGCTTCTGGGAGCTCCATGGTAATAATATCTACTGTGGCTGTCATTCCTGGTCGGAAAGGCGAATAATTTTCGGATTGTCCTTCCAATAGGTCTTCGTAGGATTCTGGTAGGATTTGAATTTTTACTTTAAAGTTGGTTACTTGATCGGCTTTTAAATCCGCTCCTGCAGAGTTGGCAATTTCGGTAACCACTCCAGAAAACTGGCGTCTAGGATAGGCATCTACATTTATCTTTGCCTTGTCGCCCAATGCCACTTTTACAATATCGTTTTCGTTTACCTCTACCTCTACTTCCATTTGACGCAGGTTTGCAATACGAAGAATTTCGGTTCCTGTCATTTGGGCTGTTCCTACCACTCGTTCGCCCAACTCAGAAGAGAGCATAGATACCGTGCCATCCATAGGTGAATAAATAGTGGTTCTAGCCAAGTTATCTTCTGCTTGTTTTACATTTGCCAAGGCACTTTGCACATTAAAATAGGCTGAGCTAACCGTTGCTTTGGCAACCTTATAATCCGTTTCTATCGCCTCCCATTCCGAAGCGGAGATAACGCCTTTATCAAATAAACTTTTGTTTCTATTGTAAGCTATTTCCGCTTTAGCTTCGTTAGCTTTTGCTTGTGTATGCTGTGCCTGAGAATTCTGCATTCCAGCTCTAGATTGGCTTAAGGCAGATTGTATTAGATCTGGATTTATGCGTACCAACAAATCGCCTTTATTTACTTGCTGCCCTTCACGCACTGGGAGCTCTATAATTTCTCCAGATACTTCCGAGGAGAGCTTTACCTCAGTTTGAGGGTAGATTTTTCCAGTAGCACTAACCGATTGGTCAATAGAAATATTTTCTACCGAGGTGATTTCCACTAGTTCTAAATCCGTTCCAAACCACCCATTCTTTTTTCCATATACCAAACCTACCACAAGCAGGATGATAACGATTACAATCCATCGTATAACTCTTTTTTTCATAGGACTAGTGCTTAAATATCAGAATAAGGAACTCCAAAATAAAGTTCCAACACTTTTTGTTTAAAAATATAATTGTATTTCGATTGATTCAATTCAATCATTGTTTGGTCGAGTCTTGCCTTGGCTTGACTGAACTCAAAAGCAGTAATTAATCCTGCATCGAATCTGTTCTGTGAATGCTCAAAGGCTAACTCTTGGGAATACAAGGCTGCGTTTGCCGCATCGAAAGACTTCTGTGCGCCGCGTACATCCATATATGCTTGATATACGCTAGATTCTAAGTCTAACTCCGCTTGCTCTAATTCATTCTTTGCCTTCTCTAAGCCTACCTTGGTTCGTTCCACTTGTTTTCTCACTGCCAATCCATTGAAGATCGGGATGTTAAGCTGCAAGCCATATCCAATTCCATCGTTTATGCTTAACTGCCTTCTAAAGCTGGTAGGATCACTCTCGGCATACCGTGTGTTGTATCCGAAAAATGCACTTAATGTTGGATAATAAGCGGACTTTGCTAACTGCACCTCTTTTTCTGCCAATTCCACACTGCTTTCTGCTATTTTGACTTCTGCACGGGTTTCTTTTGCTTTTGCAACATAGTCGTAAACACTTGGCTGCTCCAGGCTTTCTTCCGCCACATCGAAATTATCTTCTGCGATTTGGAAGTTTGCATAGTCTTTTATTCGCAGTAATTGGGCTAAGGAAATCAGAGAGATAGTGACCTCATTTTCTGCTTCCAAAATCTGTTGTTTTTCTCTTGCATCGTCTGCTTTTATTTCCAATAAATCACCTTGAGGTAAAGAACCAGCATCTACTAAATGCTGCGTACGCTCTAGTTGATCTAAAGTAACTTCATTTCTTTGCTTTGCAAGCAGTAAGTTTTCTTTATTCAGTACAATCTGTAGATAGGCATTTGCAACATGCAGCACCACATCGTCTTTCATTTTGTCCAAACGATAGGAGACGGCGAGTTCATTGATTTTTGTACGTTGTAACTCACGTTGTTTTTTTAGACCTTCAAACAATGTTACACCAGCATTTACCGCTGCTGAAGCCGACATCATAGTGGCATTTTGGAGTTGGTTAGTAGTAGGATTTAAACTTAAACCACGATTGCTAGATCCGTTAACATTAGCATTTACGCTAGGTAGCATTTGCCCTATAGCCACCGTTTTATCTATCCCTGCTAATTGCTTATCTAGCTCGCCCTGTTTTATGGTAATATTATGCTCTAAAGCGTAGTCAATACATTCCTGTAGGCCCCATTCTTTAGTTTGTGCCTGCACAGAAAATACAAGCAATAAAGCACTTATTAAAAGTAAATGGCGTATCATATTTATCCGATTTCTACTTAGTTAGTAGCAAGACTTAGGATTTGTTACAGAAGTAAATAAAAATATTTAGATAGTTTTTTAAAAATACTGGCAAAATCACTGTTGTTCGATAAATAGTGAACAAGAAAACATGTAAACTTGTGAACCTGTTTTGCTGACTGCTGATAGCAAAACATTACATTTTATTGAAGAAGTCTGAGGTAGAATATGTCTCAATTTAATCCTCTTGCTCGGCTTCTTCTTTTCTACTCTTTTTACGATGTCGGTATATCGCAACGCCAATACCACCTACCAACAAATATGGGAAAGCCATGAGGTACATAATGCCATTATTGATTCCCTTGGCAGCACTATTGTCTTCTTGCGACTCCAACACCGCTCTACACATAGCGCACTGAGCTTCGGCATCTATAGTCCAAAAGAGAAACACAACCAGCAGGAGTACTATATTTATTACGCTTTTATTTTTCATATTGCAAAGTGTTTAATTTATCTAATCAATAATAAGGTGCAATCATCCAAAATACTACCACGCCAGAAACAGCTACGTACAACCATAATGGAAATGCAATTCTAGCTATTTTTCGATGTCTTTCTATCTGATTGGTCAATCCTCGTACATAAGTTACTAAAACCAATGGAATAACGGCTATGGATAGCAATATATGGCTGATTAACACAAAGTAATAAAAATATCGAATAGCACCTTCTCCTCCATACGGTGTACTATCGGATGTAATGTGATAGGCTATATACATCACCAAGAAAGCGATGGAAAAACCAATACATGTCTGAATAAGGCGCTTATGCAAGGCTCTTTTACCCTGTACTGCTGCTCTTACTGCAAGAACCAAAAACACCGCCGTAAAGCCGTTTATTGTGGCATATATTGGTGGTAAGAACCCAAGTCTAGGCACATTGGGGATGCGAACCGTAAAAAGCATGGCTACTGCTAAAGGAAGTACGATAGACAGAACCCAAATAAGTATTTTATATTTTCTAGGCGTTTCGTTTGTCATGTTTTTAAAGTAACTTTTTTATATCATCGGTTAGCATCTTAACATCGCTATCTTCCAATCCGTTATAATATATCTTTGGATTTCCTTGCTCTACGAGTCTCGAACGGATATTTCCTTTCTTGTCGACCAAAGCAAAGAAACCAGAGTGCTCAAAACCGCCTTCTACTTCTGGTGCTTCTGCAGCATATAGATTGAATCCCTGGTTGGCCAAGGTATAGATATCGTCCAATTCTCCAGTCAAAAACTGCCAATTATTATTGGTTACATTATTCTCCTTAGCGTAAGCATTAAGCACTTCGGGGGTATCAAATTCTGGGTTTATGGTCACGGAAACGAAGCCAACGTTAGGGTTGCCAAAATATTTGTCCTGTACCTTCACCAAACTCTTGTGCATAATAGGACATATAGATGGGCATGTGGTAAAAAAGAACTCCACCACATAAACTTTGCCAAGCATATCCTTATGAGTTATAGTCTCTCCATGGTGATTGGTAAGAGAGAAGTTTGGAACTGGACCTATAGTAGCCATTTCGGTTTCTTGGGAGCCTAATCTATCCATGATTTTAGGAACCGCCCATATACCAAACAACAAGACAATAAAGGATATACCGATATAGGAATAATTATTCTTTTTTTTCGTCATAATTAAGATACCTAATGTAGCAGGTTATTGTACTAAATAATCGTTTCTATTGTTTTTCTTAAGTGCCAAGCGATACTCCGCTAATAGCACCTTAATGTCGTCACCAAGCTTATTGTTTATCTCGGAATACTTCTCGGCATTATACCCGAATAGCATTCCTTCTACTTCGTCTTTATCATCGTCTCTACCGCGCAGCGCTAGCTCTTTATCAATAACGTAGACATACTCGCTATACCAATCGTTCTGCAGCGAATATGGCACTCGCAGGCTATTGTAGACCGCCTCTATCGCATCGGTAGATCCGAAAGCAAATCGCCAATCGCTTAAATCCTCCACCGCACCACTTATTTCTTGTATCAATGGATCAAGCTTTGTCTTTGCTTCATTTGGCAACACCGTTACCAATTGAAAGTCATAAAAATTATGGTTCTTCTTATAGGTTTTATGCACGAGATTATACACACTTACCTGATGCTCTATTGGGTTTTCGCCCAAAAACATCAAAACAGTAATTTTATCTTCCAAATAAACTGGCTTGCCCTCTAGGTCGTAAAAACCCTCAAGTTCTTTCACATTTTCTGAAAGAACTGGCAGGCGCATAAAGTTATTCACTCCAGAAGCAAAGAAGACGTACGCTAGGATGGGAGCGATAAAAAGCAAAAATATTACAAAATATTTCTTATTCATTATAACCTAAATTTTATTTTGCAAAAATACACTCAATATACCCAAAGTACAATATTAACAAGTTAAATTAAAGAAAGGGTATACCAACCAATTAGGTAGAAATAAAAGCGCCCTTCTAGCAAAATATAGAAGGGCGCTTTATAGTATATAAAATACTGTATATTAGAAGTCGAATTTAATAAGACCGTCTGTCAATACTTCATACATATACTGTCCTTCTAATAGAATTAGAACAACGAAGTAGATAATGAAGAATACTGCAGACCAAACAATCAGTCGACGTAGGAACTTCACCTCGTCTCTCATGTGCATAAAGTCCCATGTAATGTAATAAGCCTTAATAATAGTAAGGATGATAAAGATAAACGTCAAAGGCGTCATTGTCAAAATGGGGATGAACTGAAACCACTTTGTATTTACCAATGCCTCTGGACGAGCCATTCCCAAACCTACTTCAATTGCAGTAAGGATAGACAAGAAGATAAATACCCCCCAAATTTTACTTCGGTTATCTTTAAACTTCAGTCGTCCTCTAAATATCGCTAAATTATATTCTTGTGCCATTTTTAAATTATCTTTTTAGAATTAAACAAGATAGAAGAATGTAAATACAAACACCCATACCAGGTCAACAAAGTGCCAGTATAGTCCTACCTTTTCTACCATCTCATAACTTTTTCGTTTCTCGTATGTTCCTACTATCGAGTTGAAGAATACGGTAAATAACAAGGTTATTCCTATAGAAACGTGGAATCCGTGGAATCCAGTTATAAAGAAGAAGTAGTTAGCAAAGAGTCTATGTCCGTATTCGTTATGAATAAGGTTTGCTCCTTCTACTACCATTACTCCTTCATCGAAGAATTTAGCTTTAGATTCTTCCCTAGAAAGGATGATATGCTGCCCTTGTGCATCCTTTTCTTGGATTCGCACTAGGATATTATCATTCGCAAGGAATCCTTCTTTTACTTGATCTAAAGAAACAGTGGTTGGTGTTGCTGGCTCGCCAACGTGCCAAAGTCCTTTGTTTTTAGCATGTACTTCTCTAGGACTATCATCTGCCAAAGCAAAATCACGAACAGAAACTCGATCACCATTTGTATCTACGAATTGTAGGATATTTCCTCCGGTGGTTTCTACTGCACCATAACTACCTTTGATAAATGTAGCCCACTCAAATGCTTGGGAACTCAAGAAGGTTAGTCCTCCACATAGGGTAAGGAACAAATAGAATGTTACCATATTTTGTTTCATGCGTGCTCCAGCATCTACAGCCAGAACCATGGTAACGGAAGAGAATATTAATAAGAAGGTCATGAAGGCAACGAAGATCATAGGCTCTTCTACACCATGTAGAAAAGGAATATGATTGAACACTTCATCGGCTATTGGCCATGAGTCTGCAAATCTAAATCGGGTTAGTCCATAAGAGACTAAAAATCCTGTAAAAGTAAGAGAATCAGAAAATAGGAAAATCCAAAGCATTAACTTACCGTAGCTTGCTTTTAGGGGCTTATTTGCACCTCCCCAGATCGTTCCCTCTGTCCCTGTTTTAACAACAGTCGCTTCCATACAAATCAAAATTGGTTTTTAGTAATATTCAAAAATACGTTAATTTTTTATCTAACGAAATAGAAAAAGAAAAACAGATAAATCCAAAGCCCATCTATAAAGTGCCAAAACGTCGCAGCCTGCTCAATGCCAAGGGTTTTGCCGTTTATATACTTTAATTTATAATGATTATAAATTACAACTATCAGAGCCAATAGACCTCCAACGATGTGCACAACGTGCAATAACACGATTAGATAGATGTAGGAGGTAGTGATATTGCTTTCGCTTCCGGTGAAATAATATCCGGATTGTATAAACTCTCTAAAGCCTACAAACTGTAAGATAATAAATACTATCCCCAGGACAAAAGTTGCCCATAGCAGATACATCCCTGTTTTGTTGTGTTCTTTTTTAATATTCGCTTTTGCATAATGTATCGTAACACTGCTCAAGATAATTACAGCAAGGCTGATATAGAATGCGGTAGGAATGGTGTAGTTTTCAATCCAATCTGGTCTTTCGGCACTTACAACATAAGCACTGGTAAGTCCGGCGAAAGCCATAGAGAGGCTGATTATAGCAAACCATAGCATCATTTTCTTTGCTTGGTTTACATTTGGCGTATCATTTAATTGCTGACTGCTCATTGGAGTAAAAATTTATCAAGTACATAAATCAATTGAATAAGTGTGATATAGCCCACACTAACTAGCATTAATTTTCTTGCCATGGCTTCGGTTCTTGTTTTATACATTTTGAATGCATAATACAGACTCCAAAGACCTGCAAGCCCAACAAGGATTCCCCCAACTATAGTTAACTTAAGATCGCCGGTAAGCCCACTCACTGGAATTAGCGAACATAGCACGGTCCACAACGTATATAATACCATTTGCAAAGCCGTTACTTTGTCGCGTTTGCCATTTGGCAACATGTAAATGTTGGCCCTAGCATAATCATCGTATAAAAACCAACCTATAGCCCAAAAGTGAGGAAACTGCCAAAAGAACTGTATCATAAATAAGGTTCCTGCTTCTATCCCAAAGTTATTGGTAGCTGCAACCCAGCCAAGCATGAATGGAATAGCACCAGGGAATGCGCCGACAAAAACCGACAATGGTGTCTTGGTTTTAAGCGGCGTGTATAGGCTTACATACATAAATATTGAAATCGCTCCAAACATCGATGTTTTGGGATTGATGCTATAGAGTATCCCTAGGCCTAAAAGAGTGAGCACAACACCTAAGATAGTCGCAGCTCGAACAGAAACACGCCCAGAAGCCACTGGTCTATCTTTGGTACGCTGCATTAAGCCGTCTAGGTCTTTTTCAACTATTTGATTAAACACGTTCGATGCGCCCACCATGCAATAGCCACCTATAGCAAGTAGTAGCAATACCGAAACACTGATGGTATCGGCACCCAACAAATAGCCAGCAATGGAAGAGATCACCACACTCACAGATAGGCGAACCTTTGTGATTTCGGCGAAATCTTTTTTTAAAGAGCGAGTTATCGTTTGAGAATGAGTTACAGCCAAAATAATTTTATTTTTTGCAGTGCAAATATACGGCTTTCTATCTGCTATGCAACTGTATAAAGTTATAGTTTACAGAAGCAAAAAAACCACTCCGATAAAAGAGTGGTTTTTTTAATATTATAATGTTTCAGAAAATTATTGTATTTCGAAACGTATCGGTAAGGTAAAGGTTACCCCTACTGGGTTTCCTCTTTGCATACCTGGTTTCATCTTAGGTAATTTCTCCACTACACTTTTGGCTTCCGCCTCGAGTCTACTGTGCGGTCCACGAGTGATGATATTGGTGATATCGCCATTTTTATCGATGGTAAACATGACTTGAATGGTCTGTACGCCGCGCAATCCCAATTGTGATCCTAGATCGGTATTAAATCTTCGAGAAACAAACTGGTTGATCTTTTGATTCATACAGTTTCTTCTCGCATCATTATTCTTTTCATTTTCACATCCAGGGAAAATCGGTACGTTTTCGATAATTGCAAAAGGCACATCGTCTACCACTTCTTCTACAATATCCTCCACAATATCTTCAATTTCGGCGATTTCCTCTTCTTGATCTACTTCTGTTGATTCGATTACAGTTTCTTCAATCTCTTCGTCATCCTCGATTATATCAATTATTTCGGGTGCTGCTGGTGGCGGCGGTGGCGGTGGTGGCGGTGGTGGTGGTTGCATTTGCGTGATTGGAATTTCTTCATCCAAGTCATCTCCTCCATCTACCAGACCTAAGTCAATAGCCTGTTTGTCGTAGGTCTTGCACTCTATGGCCATCCACGAAAACAAAAGCATAGCTACCAAACCTAGTTGGAAGAATAGCATTCCTCTACGGTTTAAGTCAGCTTTAGGATTTTTTTTCGGTTTCATATTAATCTATTTATCAAATCAAGTTGCTAAAGTATAGAAAATCTCTTGGTTTCTAAAATGAAAATCAAGCTTTCATTTTAATTTTTGATTTTATTGCTAGAAAAACCAGTAATCCAAGTCCAGTTCCAACCATATTTGCAAAGACATCGGCTAGTTCCGCGCCTCGCGTTTTGGTCATCCATTGTAGCAGTTCAATTATTATGCCATAAGCAACACAGCTCAAAGA
>DATGMW010000083.1:0-3145 GCA_035307105.1 Flavobacteriaceae bacterium | reverse complement strand
GCTTGTTTGCCTACTTCTATGCTTCCCATCTCCTTATCCACTCCTAAAATCTTCGCGGTATTCAGGGTTAAATAAGCAACGCCTTGCTCGTATGGCAAACCGTAAGCAACCGCCGTTCCCGCTATAAACGGGAGGTTTCTTTGATCCCAGAAACTGTCCGATCCAAACATACCATAGGCTGCTAATATTCCGGCTTCATGTAATATATTTGCCTGTTTGTACGGCAAATAAACATTTTCATGTTCTTGCGATGGCAAAGCATGGGATTGGTTTATAAGCACTGGAATAGCAAATTGCTTAAGCAAATCGGTTACTAAGTGTGCGTCCCTACCTCCTACTATAACTGGTTTAATCCCTAGTTCGTCGAATTTAAGCACAGCCATCTGAATGTTTTTCGCATCGTTTACGTGAACAAACACCTTTTTATTACCATCAAATATCCCTTCAAATGCCTGTAATCGTGCATTGGTGACTTTATCTTTTTCACTAATCTCGGTATAAGCCTTCGCTTCTTTAAATAACGATAGCAAGGTTCGGATTTGCTCTTTATTTGCTTCCTCTCTCTTTTTCTTTTCGTTAGCCGATTGTCTTCGCCAACGTGGCATTTCAGGCCAATTTATATGCATCCCATCATCTTCGCTAAGTACAGCGTCCTCCCAATTCCAAGCATCTAAATGTACTATGGAAGATTGCCCAGAGACAAGTCCTCTTTGCGGAGTGATTTGTGCAATTAAAATCCCATTGGAACGCAAGGTATTGATCACCTTAGAGTCGGTATTATAGGCTATTAAACTACGAACATGCGCATTGTTTTCTCCCACCTCTACAAAATCTAAGGTAGCTTTTACCGCTTCAAATTCTACCAAACCTAAATTCGTATTCGGTGCGATAAAACCAGGGTACAGATGTTTTCCTTTGGCATCTATCACTTCTTGTGCAGCTGGCGCTCCAGACATAGCACCAACATAGGTTATTTTACCATCCTCAAAATTTACCGTCGCATTTTCTAAATATTCTCCGTTACCAATATGAACGGTAGCGCCTTCAATTTTGATGGTCTTCGATTGTTTCTCTGCAGGGTAGATTTCTGGCTGCGCGTAAACGCTTAGGCAAACCAGTACTAGTGCAAGAGATAGAGTATATGTATAGATATTCTTTTTCATGATTTGCATTTTAAAGTTCTTGACGGTTTAATTCTGGAGTTTCTTTGCTATCCTCCTCTTTTGCAGATTTTGAGCCATTAGGCTTGCCCGATTTCTCTTCGAGTATCTTGTTTATAATCCGTGAACGATCTGTTTCTATCGCTCTGATTTTAGCTTCATTCTCCTCTATATCCCAATATTTCACCCCATCCACATAGGTTTGCTCTGTTTTGGCATATACCGACAATGGGTGATCGCTCCATAAAACAACATCGGCGTCTTTTCCTACTTTTAAGCTACCTACTCTATCTTCTATATGCAACATTTTTGCTGGATTCAACGTAACCATTTTAAAAGCTTCTTCCTCAGAGGTGCCACCGTACATAACGGTCTTTGCAGCTTCTTGGTTCAATCTTCTACCCATTTCTGCATCATCGGAGTTTATTGCCGTTAAAACTCCTTGTTGCTGCATTAAATTAGCATTGTATGGAATCGCATCGGCTACTTCCATTTTGTATGCCCACCAATCGGCAAAAGTAGAAGCTGCAATCCCGCGTTCGGCTAACTTATCTGCCAGTTTATAGCCTTCCATGATATGGGTAAAAGTGTTTATTTTAAACTTCATCTTATCGGCCACCTCCATCAGCATGTTTATTTCGGATTGCACGTAGGAGTGACAGGTAATGTGACGTGCTTCATCAAGAATTTCTACGATAGCGTCTAATTCTAAATCTCTTCTTACGGATTCTTTATCTTTTGCCATCGCCTCTTTATATTCCCAAGCTCTTGTGAATGCGTCCATAAACACTTGTTCTACACCCATTCTAGTTTGCGGAAAACGATGCCCACCTACTCCCCAATTGCTTTGTTTTACGTTCTCACCCAAAGCAAATTTTATGGACCCTGGATTTCCTCCAAAGTACAGTCCCTCGGCGGTATTTCCCCATCGTAGTTTTATGAGTTGCGATTGGCCACCGATTGGGTTTGCCGATCCATGAAGTAAATGTGACGTAGTTACACCTCCTGCAAGTTGTCTATAAATTGCAATATCATTTGGATCCAATGCATCGCTCATTCGTACTTCGGAAGTTACTGCTTGTGCCATTTCGTTCACGCTTTGTAAAGCAATGTGGGAATGTTCGTCGATAATGCCAGGGGTTAAATGTTTGCCTGTTCCATCGATTTGTACGGTTTTTCCGCGAGCAGATAGATTTTTACCTATGGCATGGATTTTTCCATCCCGAATATGTACATCTACATTTTTCAGGATTCCCTCCTCCTCGTTGGTCCATGCGGTTACATTTTTGAAAAGCACGTCCTGTACTTCTGGTAGCTTTTCGTTTCCATAAGCAACAAACGGATACACTACTTTTCCAATCTGTGGTTTTTCGCTTTTCCTTTCCTTTGTATCCGATTTTTCTTGGTTTTGCTTTACTTGTTTGGCAGACCAGTCGGAAGTGGCACCATCTTTATGATATTTTTTCCCTTGTAAGCTTAATGGTTTTTCATTGGAGATATACCCTTGAACACTTACTGTTTCTTTTCCTTCTGACGTATATCGCAAAGCAAACAATCTACCTTCCACTTTTAGCTGTGCGTCAATTGCTTTTCCATTTTCGGATTTTATCTTTGCTTTATATTTTTTTGAAGTACCTTCTATTTCTAAAGTTACCTTTTCATTGGCTATTTCGTATGTCCCAAGCAAATTTACTTCGGAACTTTCTTCCAGCACGTATCGATTTCCTTGTATCCAGTTTTCTAAAATACTGGCATCTTTCTCAAAAATCGGTTGATCGGTAATCAAGAAGTTCGCCAGTTTTCCTTTTTCTAAAGTTCCTAGCTTATCCTCTACTTTCAAAAATTTCGCTGGTGCTAAGGTAAGTGCATGCAAGGCTTGCTCTTCTGTCAGTCCATAGGTCATTGCTTTTCTAAGGTTCTTCCAGAAATCAGTTTGTTTCTTTAATCCAGAAGTGGTAATAGAGAAAGGAATATTTTCTTTGGCA
>DATGMW010000082.1:0-2296 GCA_035307105.1 Flavobacteriaceae bacterium | reverse complement strand
ACCTCTTTACCTGCATTTTACAACAAACCAGAATACATTGAGATATTGTCAAAAAGTATCGCTGAGAAATTAGAAAACATCGAATACGACCATCTCTTATTTAGTTATCACGGTGTGCCGGAGCGTCATATCATTAAAAGAGATATTACCAAAAAGCATTGTAAACTCGACAAATCCTGCTGTTCAACTCCTTCTCCTGCACATGAGTTTTGTTATAGACATCAATGTCTAACCTCTACTGAACTAGTTGCCAAAAGACTAAATCTAAAACCTGGCACCTATTCAAATAGTTTCCAATCTCGTTTAGGTTTTGATCCATGGCTTAAACCTGCTACAGATAGAACTATTGAGCGCTTTGCTTTGGAAGGCACAAAAAAACTGGCAGTTGTTACACCTGCTTTTGTTAGTGATTGTCTTGAAACATTAGAGGAAATAGCCATGGAAGGAAAAGAGATATTTCTAGAAGCTGGTGGTGAAGAATTCACTACAATTCCTTGCTTAAATGACCGAGATGATTGGGCAGAGGTTTTAACAGGTTGGATTGACCGCTGGCGAATTGTAGATACAAAAACCGCAATTGCATAATGCAACCTAGCCGAAGTACTGCACTAGGTACCGACTCTATTGGAAGACTTTTATTTAAACAAGCTCTTCCAGCTTCTATTGGTATTTTAGTGATGTCCCTAAACGTTTTAGTCGACACTATTTTTGTTGGAAACTGGATTGGTCCAATAGCTATTGCTGCTATTAATGTTGTTTTGCCAGTTTCGTTTTTTATAGCCGCCTTAGGAATGGCTATTGGAATTGGTGGGTCATCAGTAATATCTCGTGCATTGGGAGGCGGAAATAAAAATCGCGCTCTTAAAACCTTCGGAAATCAAATTACTTTAACGCTCTTGCTAACTACCCTAATGGTGGTATTAGGCTTAGTGTTTATAAATGATCTGATTCCTGCATTTGGTGGAAAAGGAGACATTTTCGAACCCGCAAAAATATACTATCGTATTGTTCTTTATGGCGTGCCTTTATTGGCCCTAAGCATGATGGGGAACAATGTAATTCGAGCAGAAGGCAAACCGAAATTTGCTATGGTTGCCATGATTATTCCATCTATTGGCAACCTGCTATTAGATTATATTTTTATTTACTTAATGGATTGGGGAATGGCTGGAGCTGCATGGGCAACTACAATCTCCTATGGGTTAAGCTTCCTCTACATTCTATATTTCTTTTTAAGTAAAAGCTCTGAGCTTAAAATCAGTTTTGCTCATTTTGGATTAAACCTTTCCATCTTAAAAGAAATTTCGGCCTTAGGGTTTGTAACTCTTTCACGACAGGCAGTGGT
Source organism: Flavobacteriaceae bacterium (assembly GCA_035307105.1). Taxonomy (GTDB): domain Bacteria; phylum Bacteroidota; class Bacteroidia; order Flavobacteriales; family Flavobacteriaceae; genus JAJYTI01. Next base: position 951 of record DATGMW010000082.1, on the reverse strand, counting down.
TAGCGTAACCTATCTATTAATGAATAATATTCTTTTCAACTATGGCGGAGAAGCATCGGTTGCAGCCTACGGAATTATCGGCAGAATGCTAATGTTTGCTCTTTTCCCTGTGCTAGGAGTTACACAAGGGTTTTTACCAATTGCAGGATACAATTACGGTGCAAAACAATATAAAAGAGTTCGTGAAAGCATCAACAAAGCAGTTATGTATGCAAGCGGATTGGCATTATTTGTTTTCGGTGCAATTATGATTTTTCCAGAACAAATTGTATCTGTTTTTACTACCGATCCAAGTATCCTATCTGAAACACCTAGCTATATGCGCTATGTATTTGCCGCAACACCAATAATTGCTATTCAATTAATTGGATCGGCTTATTTTCAAGCCATTGGAAAAGCAGTTCCAGCATTATTGCTAACATTAACAAGGCAAGGGTTTTTCTTTATTCCATTAATCTTTATTCTCCCAATTTTCTTTGGAGAATTAGGCGTGTGGATTTCATTCCCCATAGCCGATATACTCTCTACCATTGTAACTGGTTATTTCTTAAATCGAGAAATTAAAAACACACTTAAGGATTGATCCAAATACTTGTGAAGAAGCTCTTTTAGAGTAAATGATCTCTTTAAGTATAGAGTGGATGATTCGAAAAGCTTAATTTTGTATTACTTTTAGCAAAATCTTATGGCCGACTATTATCTCTACATAAAATCGCTTCACCTCATCTTTATCGTCACTTGGTTTGCTGGTCTATTTTATATCGTTCGTCTATTTGTCTATCAAATTGAAGCCTTCCAAAAACCTTCGCCTGATAAAGAGATTTTAGGAAAGCAACTCAAAATTATGGCTTCACGACTTTGGAATATAATTACTTGGCCTGGAATGATTTTAGCTGTCTTTTTTGGAACTTGGCTTTTTTGGATTAACCCTAGCCTACTCGATGCGCCATG
>DATGMW010000081.1:0-7424 GCA_035307105.1 Flavobacteriaceae bacterium | reverse complement strand
TTTTTGCTTTAATTTCTTCCAAGCTGGACTGCCTAGCTTATAGAGCTTTGGCTCTTTTCCATCTTTGCCGTTGTACTTGGTTATTTTATGTAAAGAGTGAATACTCACGTAAAGCGTATCGCGCTCGCCGTAGATAAGTTTTATAGCTTCTTGTTGCTTATCGTTTATTTCTATTTTCTTTAAGCCTGCAAACCTTCCAATCCCATGATCCATATGAGTGACGTAATCTCCTATTTGTAGGCTAGTCAGTTCTTTTATGGTGATGGCTTGTTTCTTGGAATACCCGTCTTTTAGACGGAAGCGGTGGTAGCGCTCAAAAATCTGGTGGTCGGTATAGCAAACGATTTTGTTGTTGGGATCTACAAAGCCTTCGTGAATAGGGAAATAAAGAGTTTGGTATTGAGCAACCTTTTTCTCCGAATCCGCGAAAATATCTCTTAATCTGTGGGCTTGCTTTTCGTTACTACAGAAAATATAATTCGTAAACCCTTCCTTCGTGTTTGTATTAAGGTTATCGATAAGCATATCGAAACGCTTATTGAAAGATGGTTGTGGACTGGTCCTATGTTCTATGCGGTGCGTGTATTGGCTTTCTATACTCGGGTCTATGTGTATCTGATGGAGTTCTGCTAACTGCTCTAAAAGCGTGTCGCTAGTTATGTATAGTCCGTCGGGCGTAGTCCGCTTTATTGTTTTGTCCGCATGGTGTTTTTCATAAATAGCTTCTGCTCTTTCGTAAAGCTTGTCTAGTATAGTAACTATATTCTCTCGTTTGCTGAGTATGGCGGTGCTTTCCTTAGGCAAGAAGTTTAATAGGCCTTGTCTGCTAGTTTGCGTAATTCCATGTGCCAAATCCGGAACGATTTGTATGGAATCAACAGTTTCTATAGACAACTGGGTTTCAATATCGAAGGTTCGGATGCTTTCCACTTCATCGCCAAAGAACTCGAGTCTATAAGGTTGGTCATGGCTAAATGAGAATATATCTAAAATTCCACCACGCACAGAAAACTCTCCTGGCTCGGTTACAAAATCGGTATGATGGAAATGATAGGAGAATAACTTTTCATTTAAAGAGCTCAGTGACAGATTTTGACCAGTTTTTATAGTTAAAGTATATTTCAATAACTCTTTTCGAGTAGATACTTTTTCAAATAAAGCTTCGGCATAGCTTACAATTACAAACGGATCTTTAGTATTTTGTAGTGCCTGTATGGTTTCTGCTCGTAACAATACGTTTGCATTGTCTACAGCTTCTATCTGATAAGGTCTGTTGTGACTTGCAGGGAAAAAATAGAGTTTTTCCTCTGGCATTATATTCTCTAGGTCGTTAAAAAAATAAGCTGCCTGTTCTTTATCTTCTAAAATAAGTAATAAGGGCTGCTTTTTCTTTTTATATAATGCAGCAGTTACAAAAGAAGCCGTACTTCCTACAACACCTTCCAGTGCTATAGTAGAGGGTGTTCTGGATTGTAATGCTAAGTCTAAGCTAGTGTTTAGCTTAGAGGTTTCATAGAGAGTTTTAATGTCTGTTAGACTCATAAAATAGAAGTAAATAAAAAGCACGACTTGGCAAATATCGCAAAGTCATGCTGTATTTTATCAGATAGGTTTGCGTTTTGAGTTAGGAATGCTTTCTAAAAATTTCTTCTGCTTTTTCCACCATTTCTTTACTTCCACATAAGAAAGGCACGCGCTGATGCAGTTCTGTTGGTTTTATATCCAAAATTCGTCGTTCGCCATCACTAGCCAATCCGCCTGCTTGCTCTGCAATAAATGCCATAGGGTTACATTCGTATAGCAAACGCAGTTTTCCATTTGGGTCGGACTTTGTACTTGGGTATAAATAAACACCACCTTTTATCATGTTTCTATGGAAGTCGGATACCAAAGAACCGATATATCTTGCCGTGTAAGGACGATCCCCTTCTTCTGCTTGACAGTAACGAATGTAGTCTTTAACGCCTTCTGGGAAGTGCACGTAATTCCCTTGATTTATAGAATAGATTTTACCGCCCTCAGGGAACTTCATATTCGGATGTGAAAGGTAATAGGTTCCAATAGCAGGATTTAGTGTAAAACCGTTCACGCCATATCCAGTAGAGTAAACCAGCATGGTCGAAGTACCATAAACGATATATCCAGCAGCTACTTGTTGGTTTCCTGGTTGTAAGAAGTCCTCTTCGGTTACAGGAGTTCCGTGTGGTGTAACACGTCGATAAATAGAGAAAATAGTTCCTACCGATACATTTACGTCAATGTTGGAAGAGCCATCTAGCGGATCGATCAGCACCACATATTTATTCTCGTTATCTTCATGGGCACCTTGAATGCTAATATAGCTATCTTCTTCTTCGCTTGCAATTCCACAAACAATCTCTCGATTGGTAAGCGCACGAATGAATACCTCATTGGCATAAACATCAAGTTTTTGTTGCTCTTCGCCTTGTACATTATCGGTCCCTACTGATCCAATAATATCTACAAGTCCTGCTTTATTAACTTCGTGATTTACTACCTTTCCGGCGAGACGAATGGAATTGATAAGTCGGGAGAGTTCTCCAGAGGAGTATTTAAATTCTTCTTGATTTTCAATAATAAACTCACCAAGAGTTTGTTTTCTGGTTTCCATAGAATTTGTTGTGTTCTTGAATATTGAGCAAATATCGGTATTTAAAAGAAAAGCATCGATATTTGTAAATTAAATTATTTTACTATGAGTACTATTATCCGTAAAGCACTGCCCAATGACATCCCCGCAATATATAAGTTGATTTGCGAGCTGGCAATCTTCGAAAAAGAGCCGGATGCAGTGGAAGTAACTGAGGAAGAACTATATAAATACGGCTTTAGCGACGAAGCTTTTTATCATTGTTTAGTAGCAGAGGTATCTGGAGAAGTGGTAGGGATCGCCCTGTTTTACTTCCGATTTTCTACTTGGAAAGGAAAAGCGGTGCATTTAGAAGATCTTATTGTAACCCAATCCTATCGAGGGAAAGGAATTGGCCAAGCATTGTACGATGAGGTGTTGCTATTTTCCAAAGCAGAAGGGGTGCGTAGAGTGCAATGGGAGGTACTGGATTGGAATCAGCCAGCCATTGATTTTTATGAGAAATCTGGGGCAAGCATTCTCAAAGATTGGTACCTTGCACAAATGCATGAGCCAAAATTGGCCGCATATACAAATTCTAAAAAGTCTCGATTAGATGAAGGTGTATAAGTTTGGAGGTGCTTCTATTAAAGACGCCGAAGGAGTACGAAATCTGACAAAAATTCTAAAAGAAGAGTCCAACGATTCTTTATTGGTAGTAATCTCGGCTATGGGAAAGATGACCAATGCACTAGAAGAAGTAGTGCATGCTTCTTTAGACTCGGCAAGAGATTGGCATAAACCTTTGCAATTGGTGAAAGACTTTCATGCGGTGATGCTTGCAGACTTGTTTCCAGAAACTACACATCCAATTTATATTGAGGTGGCAAGATATTTTTCTAAACTAGAGGACTTTCTGAATAGCAATAAATCCGAACAGCATGCTTTTGTTTACGACCAAGTGGTTTGTTATGGAGAATTGCTATCCTCTACAATAGTTTCTTTGTACTTGCAGGAAAACGGGGTGCAGAACCAATGGCTAGATGCTCGTAATTGTATAATTACCGATGCTAAGTATAGAGATGCTACCGTGGATTGGGAAGCGAGTATGGAGGGTATAAATGCACAGGTAGATAAAAAAGCAGTGACCATTACCCAAGGGTTTATTGGGTCGGAAAAACAAAATAGCTTCAGTACTACTTTAGGTCGAGAAGGAAGTGATTACACCGCAGCAATCTTTGCTTATTGCTTAGATGCCGAAACGGTAAGTATTTGGAAAGACGTAGCGGGAGTATATAGTGCCGATCCGCGTTATTTTGAGAATCCTACCTTACTAAAAAGCATATCGTACAGAGAGGCGATAGAGTTGGCTTTTTATGGCGCAACAGTAATCCATCCAAAGACATTACAACCACTACAGGGTAAGAATATCCCCTTGTATGTGCGTTCTTTTCTAGATGTAACGCAAAGTGGCACTTGTGTGGGAATAGGACAGAGTATAGATCCCAAAGTACCTTGTTTCATATTAAAAAACGATCAGATTTTACTTTCTCTATCTTCTTTAGATTTTTCTTTTATTATGGAAGATACTATAGGTGAAGTGTTTAAACTACTGCACAAATACAAAATGAAAGTAAATCTGATTCAGAGCTCTGCTATTAGCTTTACCGTATGTATAAGTGACATGTATACCAATCTAGAAGATTTGCTGGTAGAGTTGAAGAAGCACTTCCGTGTTCTGTATAATACCGATGTAAAGCTATATACTATTCGCCATTTCCTTCCAGATACTGGAAAAGATATAGAAAAGGAAAATGAAGTTTTATTGCGTCAACAGAGTAGAGAAACCTTGCAGTTAATAGTGCGTTAAGCAAAAATAATTTTTGGTAAAGCTACTTATTTGCTAGGTTCATTTTCTTCTGCTAATAGTATATCGATGTCCTCCAATAGTTCTTGCATAACCTTTTCGTCGGTTCCGTCGTAATATCCTCGTATTCGTTTCTTGGAATCGATTAAAACAAAGTTTTCGGTGTGAATAAGATCGTATTCACTGTACTCGTCATCTTTTGCAACTAGGTAAGACTTTCTTGCCAAATCGTATATCTGCTTTTTCTCGCCTGTCACCAAGTTCCATTTCTCGTCGATAACCCCTCTTTCGTCGGCAAATTTTCGGAGTTGCTCTACGGTATCAAATTCTGGAGTTACTGTATGAGATAATAATAAGACTTGGTCTTTATCTTTTATGCCTTCTTGTAGAATTAGCATATTATTCTTCATCGGGATGCAAATCGTCTGACAGGTAGTAAAGAAAAAATCCGCTACATAGATCTTATCTTCATAGTCGTTTTGCGTGACCAACTCTCCGTTCTGATTGTGGAGGGCAAAATCGGCTATCTTATGGTATTTTCTAATATACTGCATGGTAGTATCTACCAATTCTGTATCTACTTGCGAAGGTTGATAAATAGGCAATACTTTTTCTGGTGTAACAATTCGAATCATAACCGTAATCATGATCACGGATAAAACCAATAAAACAATTCCTACAAACCGAAATCTTTTAAATAAATCTATCATTTTAAAATCCCTCTAAAATTGGTTGCAAAAATACAATAATTTGTCGGCATAACGGTGGGTATACTCCTAAGACAATATTAAAGCAACATTTTATTAGGAGTACTAGTTTTGAGTAGGTCAGTTAAAAGTGTAGTTTTGCAAAACATTTATATTTTATGTTATGACTCCATTTGCTGTAAAAGCGATTCAACTGTTGTTAAGTCTATCTATACTCATAGTATTACATGAGTTAGGACACTTTATTCCAGCTAGGATATTTAAAACACGTGTAGAGAAATTCTATTTGTTTTTTGATGTTAAGTTTTCTTTGTTTAAAAAGAAAATCGGTGATACCGTCTATGGGATCGGTTGGTTGCCCTTGGGCGGTTATGTGAAAATCGCTGGGATGATCGACGAAAGTATGGACACGGAACAAATGGCCAAGCCACCTGAGCCATGGGAGTTTAGAAGCAAGCCAACCTGGCAGCGTTTGATTATTATGCTTGGGGGAGTAACTATGAACGTTATTGTGGCGTTGGTTATCTATTCTAGTATTCTATACTTTAAAGGGGAGGACCAATTCAAAAACGAAAACCTACCTAATGGTTTGGCGGTAGCCGAGGTAATGCATGAGTATGGCTTTCAGAATGGAGATAAAATAATAAGCATAAATGGTAAAGAGGTAGAAGATGCAATAGAAATTAATAGACATCTACTATTAAGAAATGTAAAAGAAGTAGAGGTAGAGCATCAAGGTGGGAATATAGAAACGCTTGCAATTCCATCGGATATTGGACATAAAATGTTTGCTGCAGATGCTATAAGTGCTTTTATGCCAAGAATTCCAGCGGTTATAGATACAGTTGTACCCAATCTTCCGGCAGCCATTGGGGGGTTAAGAAAAGGAGATGTTGTAAAGGAGATGAATAGCAAACCCATACGCTTTTGGGATGAGGTTAGACAGAACACCATAAAAGGAGCAGAGAACACCTTGTTGGTGTCGCGAGATGGTAACGACGTAGAATTGCTGATTGATTTAGATGGAGAAGACGTCTTTGGAGTCTATTCTTTTGGAAGAGAAACTTTTCGAGATGCTATTTCTAATAAAACATATGGATTAGGTGAAAGCATTGTTGGGGGTGTAAGTATGGGATTAAATAACCTAAGGGATTACGCCAATCAGTTTAAATATGTCTTCACCAAAAAAGGAGCTAGTCAGGTTGGTGGATTCGGAGCGATTGGAAACTTGTTTCCAGATGTTTGGGACTGGACCGCTTTCTGGGAACGCACCGCACTGATCTCTTTAATGCTTGCGTTTATGAATATTCTACCCATTCCAGCATTAGATGGAGGACATGTAGTGTTTTTATTATATGAAATGGTTTCTGGAAGAAAACCTAACGAAAAAGTACTAGAATACGCGCAAATGATTGGCTTCTTTATACTTATAGCCTTAGTGTTGTTTGCAAACGGGAATGATATTTATAAGTGGATAACCAATGGTTGATAGGAAAGTAAATATTTCTTCAATATAGTTTGGGAGTAATGTTTTTTACTATATATTTGCATCCATAAAACAATCCCATACAGGGAAACCGTTTTGTAAAATAGTGCAAATTCCTCTTTAGCTCAGCTGGTTAGAGCACCTGACTGTTAATCAGGGGGTCGCTGGTTCAAGTCCAGCAAGAGGAGCACAGGTAGACAAAGCCTTCACAGGAATGTGGAGGCTTTTCTTTTTTGACTAGATTCAACATAATTCAAACATTAGTTTTTTAGTCGGTTACCATATCATTTAATTCAGCAGACTCGGTCTTCTATTAGCACACAGCTTGTAAGAAAACAATACTTACTTCGACTTATCTTTAAGCGTTCGATTATATACGGATGCATGAATTAACAAAAATTAAAAAAAATAAATTATATGAAGATTAATATTTGGTCGGATGTACGTTGTCCGTTCTGTTATATCGCAAAGAAAAAGTTTGACGAAGCATTATCTCAATTTGAACATAAAGACGAGGTTGAGGTAACTTGGAAGAGTTACGAATTGGATCCAGAGCTAAAGACGGATCCTTCTATTTCTACTCTAGAGTATTTAGCATCTAATAAGCGTATGCCAACCGAACAGGTAAAGCAAATTTTTTCTCAAGCAAAGCAAATGGGGAAAGAGGTAGGAATAGAAATGAATATGGAAGAATCTATCCCGGCTAACTCCAAAAATGCTCATAGGTTAGCTCACTTGGCAAATTCTAAGAGCAAAGAGATGGGCAATCAGATG
>DATGMW010000080.1:0-14318 GCA_035307105.1 Flavobacteriaceae bacterium | reverse complement strand
TTCCTGTGCTCTAAAAGCTTCTACTTCTTTTAAGGTTTCGATTAAAGCATTTTTCACTGCTTCTATTTCCTCTTCCTCTGCACTGTCCATGTCGCTTAAAATGGCATCTGGCAATCGCATAGCAATGCTAAGTAGATCGCTATTTGGATTGTCGTAGATAGAAGCTAATTCCTTTAAATAAGTTTCTATTACTGGTTTATTGATTTTAGTGGGAGTTTCTCCACCAGTATGTTCTAAATAAATATTTACATCTATTTTTCCTCTCTCTAGCATTTCTGCTGTAACCTTTCGAAAATCCATCTCCATCTCTCGATATTGGGATGGAATACGAACACGAATATCAATTCCTTTACTATTTAGAGTACGAGCTTCAATCGTAATCTTTTTGGTTGGTAATTGCAATACTTGCTTACCGTAACCTGTCATGGATTTTATCATAATTGCTTCTTATAGAATGTGCAAAGGTATAAAAAAGATTACTAAGTACTTACAAGATAACAGACAGTACAAAACAGTTTTTATTTGCTGATTTTTTTTGAAAAGGATGCCTAATTAAATTTTTAGTGATAAAAAATTAAGTATTCGCTATCAAACATTTTTGTATCTTTTCCAAGATATAATCTTTCCACCCTATGAAACGAATTTGGATAAGCCTACTCGCTATTGTATGTATCAGTATAGGTTTTCTATCTTTTACTAGTTATAAAAATAATTTCTTTGAGATTTCAAAGCAGTTAGAAATCTTCATTGACTTATACAAAGAGCTCAACACCAACTATGTAGATGATTTAGTTCCATCTCAAGTAATGGAAAAAGCCATTCAAGGCGTATTGAATGAATTAGATCCGTACACGGTATTTAGAAACGAACAGCAAATTATAGATGCTAGAATAAATCATTCCGGACAATATGCTGGAATTGGTGCTACTGTTCATTTTTCGGGAGATAAAATCAAACTTTTGGAATGCTATGAAAACGCACCAGCTGCAAAAGCAGGATTAGAGGCTGGAGACGAGATTATTGTTTTTAACGGATCTAAAATTTCTGAAATAACTACCGATTTACAGCATAACTTACTTTCTGGGGAATCGGGAAGTGAGATATCTATGACCTACCTAAGAGATGGTAAAGAACATAAAACTACACTGACTAGAGCACGTATAGAACGCGATGCGGTTCCTTATTACAAGCTTTTGGACAATAATATAGGCTATATAGTATTGGAAGCATTCAATCAAAAAGCAGCTTCCCAAACAAAGAGTGCATTGCTAGATTTAAAACAAAAAGGTGCAGAAAAAATAATCTTGGATTTGCGTAATAACCCTGGAGGATTGCTAAATGAATCTATAAAAATAGTCAACTTCTTTATAGATAAAGGTGTTCAGGTTACCTACACCGAATCGGTAATCAGCAAATATAATACTAGCTACGTTACTAGAGACGAACCGATAGACACCGAAATTCCACTAGCAATTCTCATTAATGAACGCAGTGCATCGGCGAGTGAAATTATCTCGGGAAGTTTACAGGATTTGGATAGGGCAGTTATACTAGGAAATCAAAGTTTTGGAAAAGGTTTGGTACAACGAGAAATGCCCTTGAGTTATAGTACACAACTTAAGGTTACTATTTCTAGATACTTTACACCTAGCGGAAGAAGCATACAAAAATTGGATTACGATACCGATTTGGTAGAAAAACGAAATATTCAAGGAAAAGACCAAGTGTTTTACACCAAAAATAAACGAAAGGTATATGGAGGAGGAGGCGTTATGCCAGATAAAATGCTAGAAAGCAATCTGGATCAGGATTTTATTAAAATGCTGAATAGCAAATTATACCTCTTTGACTTTGCTTCTGAATATTTAAAAAGCAATAAAATAACCGACTTAAATAAGTTTGCTTTAAACAACAAAGATTGGCAGAATTTCAAGCAATTTATGAAGGATAAAGAAGCGTTTACCAAAACAAATAAAGCATGGGAAAATCTAGAAATAGTTGCTAAAGAAGAAGGAATAGAAACCTCCTTGAAAAGTTTAGAGAGCGATTTTAAAAATCAATTAGCTAGCGCATTAAATCAAAAGCTAGATGCACATAGAAAGACTATAGAAGATAATTTAACAGATATATTGATTCGTAGAACACATTATCAAAACGCTGCTTATAATTACGCTGTAGAACACAACGAAACGGTATTAATGGCAAAAGATATATTAAATAATAAAAAAGAATACCAAAATGTATTAATGATAAAATAGCGCTTTAACAGTCATTATTACCATTTTAACAGGTCTATTTTGCTGATTAATTATATTCTTCGTACATTGCTATGCTATGGCACAAAATGAGAAACAACAACAGGAGAAACTTGAATTGATCAAGGATTCAATCAAGTATTTAGAAAACCGTGGTTATACTAACATCAAGGCAGAAATTGATGGGTATGAGTCACCTAAAGGTTTTCAAGAGCAAAACAGCGAATTAGTAATTGCTCCACATATCGTGGGAGAAAGAGCTGGAGTAAAACATTACTTCAACATGAGCTTAAAAACAGAAAACGAAGAGCTTCTTAGATCGAAGTGGAAGTTTTTTGAAACGATTACTAGCATGCGCGAACAACGTTTTAATGTTTTTACAAAACGTGGACACTTTAAGTTTACAGAAGAAATGTTAGATTCATTGAATCTACAAAAAGATTACATTAAGCTTTAAGCATGTCTATGTGCGGAATACCATCTTCTAGGTATTCCGCACATATTTTTTTAAACCCGTACTGCTCGTAGAACCTTAATAAGTAGGTCTGCGCAGAGATTTTAATTCCCGATTTTTCGAATTTACCCTCTATTTCCTCTAAAATTCGCTTCAACAATTCGTGTCCTAATTGCTTCTTTCTATAGTTAGGATGCACTAAAACCCTTCCTATAGAAGCATAATCCGAATGAAAATCACCTTTTATAAAGAACCTACCATAGGCTACTAATTCATTATCTAATTTAAGCATGGCATGATATGCTTGTGCATCTTTTCCATCGATATCTGCATACAAACAAGTTTGTTCCAATATGAATACCTGCTCCCTAAGTTGTAAAATAGCATACAAGTCGGAAACGGATAACGCATTAAAAGGAGCAAAAGTAAATTGCATATATACTATATAAGAAGACTGCTATAGGTCTATTTTATTGACTCTTTTTTCATGTCTACCACCATCAAATGACGTTTCAAAAAACACATGTACCATTTCTTTTGCTTGTTCTAGTGCTGTGTATCTGGCTGGGATACTTAATATATTAGCATTATTATGCTGTCTAGCTAAGTTGGCTATTTCTTTGGACCAACACAAAGCAGAACGAACACCAACGTGTTTATTTGCCGTCATATTGGCTCCATTGCCACTACCACAAATAATGATACCATAGTCTACTTTTTGCTTGGAAACAGCTTCGGCTACAGGATGAATAAAATCAGGATAATCTACACTATCGGCACTATCTGTACCGTAATTAATAACTTCATGTCCTTCGCTTTTGAGCATTTTAAGAATACTTTTTTTGTATTCTGTTCCAGCATGATCGTTGCCAATTGCTATTTTCATAAGTAATATTTTATACAAATATACAATATCATACCGCTTAATTTGATTTTTTAGAAGCTATTAAAAGAGAAAATTTATTGCTTTTAATAGGTTTTTACACTCTTTTTAATTCTATTTTAAGAAGCTGTTCTACCCTAATTATAGTGTTATTTTTTTATAAATTTTAGACGTATTTAGAGCTTAAAACAGCTGTGTACAACTTGTGGATAAGTGTGGATAGCTACCTAATAAGTTTGTTTGATTTGCATAGATTTATTATCCATTAGGTTTAAAAAATGAGTTTCCAAAATAATGTTCTTCTTTAGTTATCCCATCGAAATCTACAGTTTACCATTGCTTACCAACAGGTATATCCAAAATAACTTATCAAAAAACAGCTGTGGACAAACTATTTCATACTTTGTGAACAAACTACTTAGCATATTAGTAATCAGCAATTTATATTGTTTATTATTTGTTAGTAGTCAGTGTACAAGGAAAGCATAAGTTTTATACCTAATAATACGATAAAAACTTATCCCTATTATCCACACGCCATAATATGCAATAGTTTTTATTTAAATTTTTAAAAAGAAAAAATAATATGAATAGTAATGTGGACAAAGGTGAAAAACTGAAAAACTTTAGAATATTGAAAAACGTATTTGTAAAGCGAAAGAGGCAGTAGCTGAAGAAGAAATAGTACATTTACAATAATTAAAATAGATTTATGTCGAAGAAAATAAATTCGTTCAGAGAGCAACGAAAAGAAGGAATCAATGAAAAAGTGATGGAGGCTTTGCGCAAGGCAGGAAAAACTCCTATGAATCACAAACAGATTGGCGTGAGTATAGGGATGACCAAAACGCAAGATAGAAAAAGTATACAAAAAGTATTAAAGGCTTTATTAGCCACTGGACAAATAGAAGAAATTGCGAGAGGAAGATATGTATTGAATACTTCCAAAGAATTTTTCACTGGTAAAATGGATATAACCAGTTCTGGAAAGGGCTACGTTATTGTAGAAGGATTGGAAGAGGATATTTTTATCACTAATAAAAATTTGAATAAATCCTTAGATGGAGATATAGTTCGTGTATCTACATTTCCACGCAAGAATAGAGGAAAGGTAGAAGGCGAAGTAGTGGAAATTATAGAACGTAAGAAAAACGAATTTGTAGGAGTGATAGATATACACGAGAATTTCTCGTTTGTACGTACCTCCGACCATAAAATGTATACCGATGTTTTCGTTCCAAAAGGACGAATTAAAGATGCACAAAACGGGCAAGTGGTATTGGTAGCATTAGATGACTGGCCCGATAAAGCTGAATCTCCGTACGGAACGGTAGTTAAAATACTTGGATACCCGGGGAAACACGATACAGAAATACATGCTATTCTTGCCGAGTATGGTCTGCCAGATGTCTTCCCAAAAGAAGTAGAAGATTTTGCCAATAGTATAGATACTCGAATCGATGAAAACGAAGTAAAGAAAAGAAAAGATCTACGCGATTTATTAACCTTTACTATTGACCCAGCAGATGCTAAAGATTTTGATGATGCATTGTCTCATCGCGTTTTAGAAAATGGAAATACAGAAATTGGGGTGCATATTGCCGACGTATCGCACTATGTAAAACCTGGATCAATATTAGATCAAGAAGCTTTTATAAGAGCAACTTCTGTTTATTTAGTAGATAGGGTAGTTCCAATGCTCCCAGAAGTATTGTCCAACGAAGCTTGTTCTTTACGTCCAAATGAAGATAAATATACTTTCTCTGTACTATTTGAACTCGATAAAAAAGCAAAAGTTGTAAATCAGTGGTTTGGTAAAACAGTAATTCGTAGCGATGCGCGATTGGCTTACGAAGAAGCACAACACGTAATAGAAAATGCTTCGGATGATGAAGCTTGCAACATTCCAAAAAGATTAGCAGGAGACGATAAGGAATACCAATTACCAAAAGATATTGTAAATGCTATTCTTTCTATGGATAGATTAGCAAAAATACTTCGTAAAAATAGAATGAATAATGGTGCTATATCTTTTGATAAGATAGAAGTGAAATTCATTTTGGACGAAGATAATGAACCTACTGGCGTTTACTTTACCGAAAGTAAAGATGCAAATAAGCTTATAGAAGAGTTTATGTTGCTTAGCAATAAACACGTATCGGAGTTTATTGGAAAAGCAAATCCTAAGAAAACTTTCATTTATAGAATACATGATCAGCCAAACAGCGACAAGTTAGAGGCATTACAGAACATTATAAAACGTTTTGGATATCGTATCAACACGCAAGAGAAAGGAATGCTCTCTAAATCTTTAAACAAGCTTTTGAAAGATGTTCATGGAAAAAAAGAACAGAATTTAATAGACACGCTCACTATTCGTACCATGAGCAAGGCGGCCTATACTACCCAAAATATTGGGCATTACGGTTTGGCCTTCGATTATTACTCACACTTTACTTCACCTATTCGCCGTTACCCGGATATAATAGCACATCGTTTACTGATGCATTATTTAGAAGATGGTAAAAGTGTTAAGGAAGAGGATATAGAAGAAATGGCTTCGCATTGTAGCGAAATGGAAATGCTTGCAGTTAATGCCGAACGAGATAGCATTAAATATATGCAAGTGAAATACATGAAAGACCACGAAGACGAAGAGTTCTTAGGCGTTATTTCTGGTGTAACAGAGTGGGGAGTATATGTAGAAATAGTCGAAAATAAATGCGAGGGAATGGTTCGATTGCAAGATATACCTGGTGACTTTTATGTGTTTAATAAAGAGGATTATGCCGTTCAGGGACAAAAAACAAAATACACTTATCAATTAGGTGATGAAGTAATTGTTCGGGTAAAACAAGCAGATTTGGTTCGCAAGCATTTAGATTTTATATTACTTGGACACAAAGGTGCTAAATCACCTAAGTAAAATAAATTGTATTTTTGGTATTTATGGATAGTGGACTCCTATACGCACCTATTTACGGATTAATATTAGCTTTTTCCTTTGGACCTGTTTTCTTTACTTTAATAGAAACCAGTATAACCAAGGGATTTAGGGCTGGTTTATCTTTTGATTTAGGTGCTATGTTTGCCGATATTATCTTTTTATTAATAGCTATTTTTAGTACTTCCAAAATCTTAGATAAATTAAAAGACGATCCAGCATTATATATTTTTGGAGGAGTTCTTATGCTAGCCTATGGCATTATAACCTATGTACAAACAAGTCGTTCGATATTTAAAATAGTGCGGGAACACTATGCAGTGGTAGTCAAGAAAAACTTAGGAAGCCTATTCTTAAAAGGATTTTTATTGAATTTTGTAAACTTTGGCGTCTTGGCAGGTTGGATTGGTATTCTGATTATAGCTACAACTAGCACTGGCAGTACACAACACATGTACCTATTTCTTACCATAGTTTTAGTAACCTTCTTCTCTATAGATTTATTAAAAATACTTCTTGCCAAAAAATTAAAAAGTAGAATGACACCGCGTTTTATTATCAGTACCAAGCGCTGGATTAGTATTCTTATTATGGCATTTGGTGTGTTGTTACTCTTGCAGGGAATCTTTTTTAATAAGTTTACACCAGATTTGAATTTACTTCCTAGTAACGAGAGAATAACTAGTATAAGCGAATAGAAAAACAAAAAAAGCTATCTCTAAATGTAGAAATAGCTTTTTTTTTTGAGGCATCGAGCGGATTCGAACCGCTGTACAAGCTTTTGCAGAGCTCTGCCTAGCCACTCGGCCACGATGCCTTTTGTAGGACAAGCGCAAACTTAATTAAAAATAATTTAATAAGCCAATATCTTGAAGGGATTAGTTTTTTACAAGGTTATCTTTCTACTTCCATAGAAACACTTACTTCTGCTACATCGCCTCCAATAGGAGGATTTACTTTAGCAACCGATACCCATATTTTATTTACTGGTTTGGCTTCTTTTAAAACCCGATCAATGATGCGCTTATTTACATGTTCTAAAAGCTTAGAACGCACTGCCATTTCTTCTTTTACGATTCTATTTAGCAAAACATAATCCACCGTATCGGTCAACTCATCGCTTAAAGCAGACGGCATAAGATTTGTCCAAACTTTAAGATTTACAAGGTATTCCGAGCCTATTGCAGCTTCTTCCATCAAACAGCCATGATAACTATATACACGAATATCTTTTAAATGAATCACTCCCATCTTTAATGCTTTTTGCAAAGATAGTTTTAATATCTTTGTTTTATACTTTATATATAATGGAAAAAGAAACGACAAGCCTTAATTTTCTAGAACAAATAATAGAAAAGGATTTAAAAGAAAAATATACTAAAGATCAATTACGCTTTAGGTTTCCACCAGAGCCAAACGGATATTTACATATCGGTCATGCCTCTTCTATCTGTCTTAATTTCGGATTAGGAGAAAAGTACAATGCACCGGTTAATATGCGTTTTGATGATACCAATCCATTGAGTGAAAAGCAGGAATATGTGGACGCTATAAAGCGCGACGTAGAGTGGCTGGGCTTTGAATGGGCTGAGGAATTGTATGCTTCGGATTATTTCCAGCAGTTATATGACTGGGCGGTAGTCTTAGTGAAAAAAGGCTTAGCGTATGTAGATCAACAAACTTCCGAGGAGATTGCGGAGCAAAAAGGAACGCCTACCACGCCTGGTACTCCAAGTCCTTTTCGCGATAGAAGTGTAGAGGAAAATCTAGACTTGCTAGAACGTATGCGTAAAGGAGAATTTGAAGAGGGAGCGTATGTTTTGCGTGCAAAAATAGATATGGATTCGCCAAACATGCTTATGCGAGATCCTATAATGTATCGTATTGTAGATGCGCCACATTATAGAACAGGCGAGGAATGGAAAATATATCCAATGTACGACTGGACGCATGGAGAAAGTGATTATATAGAGCAGATTTCTCATTCATTCTGTACCTTAGAGTTTTTACCGCATCGCGAACTATACGATTGGTTTTTAGATCATTTATATGACGATAAAAAAATAAGACCTATTCAGCGGGAATTTGCACGTCGAAATCTAAGTCATACTATTGTAAGTAAACGTAAATTATTGCGTTTGGTGGAAAAAGGAATTGTAAACGGATGGGATGATCCTAGAATGCCTACCATTTCCGGATTGCGTAGACGTGGATATACACCAGAATCCATTGTAAACTTCGCTAAAAGCATTGGAGTTGGAAAGCGTGAAAACTTAATCGATGTATCGCATTTAGAATTTTTCATACGCGATGACTTAAATAAAAAAGCAAACCGTGTAATGGCGGTGCTAGATCCTGTGAAATTGGTGATTACCAATTATCCAAAAGGGAAAGAAGAGTGGTTGGATTCCGAAAACAATCCAGAAGATGAAACAGCTGGGTATAGAAAAATACCATTTAGCCGTGAAATTTATATAGAACGCAGTGATTTTAAAGAAGAAGCAAATAGAAGGTTCTTTAGATTGACTCTTGGAAAAGAAGTGCGTTTAAAGAATGCATATATCATAAAAGGAGAGTCGGTAGTAAAAGATGAAGATGGCAATATTTTAGAAATCCATTGTACATACGATCCTGATTCTAAAAGCGGTAGCGGAACAGAAGCTTCAAAAAGACGAGTAAAAGGAACCTTGCATTGGGTGTCTATTCCTCATGCCTTAGAAGCAGAAGTACGTTTATACGATCGATTGTTCTCCGTAGCTGATCCAGAAGGTGATAAGGAGGTAGATTTTATCGAACATATAAATCCAAACTCTTTAGAAATTATTACTGGATATGTAGAACCAAGCTTAAAAGATTTAGAAGTAGAAGATAAAGTGCAATTTCAACGTATCGGTTATTTTGTTGTAGATAGAGATACAACGGAAGATAAACTGGTGTTCAATAGAACGGTGGCCCTTCGAGATTCATGGGAAAAACTAAAGGAATAAGAATATATACTTAATTAAAAATAAGTATATATTTATTATTAAGTTAACCGTTAATTAACAAGGTTTACCATCTATTATCGATAGTTTTGGTACTAATTAATTTATTCAACTAAACTTAAAACAAACAAACAGATGAGATCAAATACAGGAGAAACAATTTTAGCTTTATTAACCGGTGCTATTGTAGGTGCTGGAATTGGTATTTTATATGCACCTGCTAAAGGTAGCGAAACCAGAAAAATGATTGGTGAGGAAGCACATAAAGCTGGGGATCGTATACGTGAAGGCGTTGAGGAAACCGCTTCAAATCTTTCTAAGAAAGCGCAGAAAACACGCTCTAATTTCGAAAAGAAATTAGCGGAAACTTTAGAAACCACTAGTCATAAAGCAGACGATATTTTATTAGCTTTGGAAGATAAGTTAGAAGATCTTCGCAAACAAAATGCAAAATTAGGTAGTAACGTAGCTAATAAAAAATAGAGTTTATGCCGTATCGAAACTTCGGAGATAACCTACATAAAATAGGGGATAAAATATTAGAATTTGGTGAGTATAAACTAGACTACTACAAGTTACTTGTGTATAAAATCGTCATGAAAATGGCGCGGTCTATATTTTTTGCTCTGCTATTTGGCGCTGTTTTATTACTTATTTTTATCTTTATTTCTTTTGGATTAGCACATCTTATCGGTGAAGCTTTAGGAAATATTGCCTATGGATTTTTAATTATGGGAGGGTTCTATATTCTTGTATTATTGCTAACGATGGCTTTCGGTAGAAAGATTCTAGAACGAAGAATTTTATATAAAACATCGGAATGGTTTATAAATGACGATTACAAGAGTAAAAGAGATTAAACTATGAAAATTAATAAAAGATATAGAAGTTTCGAAGATTTAGATCGTGATTTAATGCTATTAGATCTCCAAGCAGATATATGCAAAGAAGAAATCCGATTGGTAACACAAAAAACCAAGAATGCATTTAAACCTGCAGAAATGGTTGGATCTTTCTTTTCTGGATATGTTCGACGAACCTTGACGGAAAAAGCCATAGATGTAGCACTTAATCTTGTTCGTACGTGGCGATATCGTAGATATTGACACACTACATGCGCAAAATACAAACAACCGCTTTAGAAGCTTCTAAAGCGGTTGTTTGTGTTTTATAGATAAAGATTACAAAGAGTCTATTCTTCTTTTTTCTTATTTTGAGTTAATCTTTTTCTCTCTTCATTTTGCATTTTTATTTGCTCCCCCACTTGATTGCTTGCAACAAATGAAGCCAACATATCGTTTAGCATATCGCTACCTGATTGTGGGCTATTTGGAAGTAGAATTAAATTAGAGTTGGTTGCTTCTCCTATAGACTGCAAGGTATCGTAATGCTGAGTAACTACGATCAACGCAGATGCTTCTTGTGAGTTGATCCCTATTTTATTAAGAATGTCCACACTTTCTTCAAGACCTCTAGCAATCTCACGTCTTTGGTCTGCAATACCTTGACCTTGTAGACGTTTGCTTTCCGCTTCAGCTCTTGCTTTTGCAACAATTCGAATCCTTTCTGCTTCCGCTTCATATTCTGCAACCACTTTTGCACGCTCCGAAGCATTGATTCGGTTCATGGCTACTTTTACTTTATCATCTGGATCAATATCTGTTACTAAAGTCTTTATGAATCGATATCCATAGCTTAGCATCGCGTCGTTCAGCTCTTCGCTTACTGCGTTGGCAATATCATCTTTTCTTTCAAAAACGTCGTCTAAGCGCATCTTTGGAACCTCTGCACGCACCACGTCAAATACATAAGAAGTGATTTGCCCATGTGGATCTTCTAGTTGGTAAAAAGCATCGTATATCTTTTCTCTTCCAACGCGGAATTGAACCGATATTTTTAATCGTACAAATACATCGTCCTTTGTTTTGGTTTCCACCAATACATCTAGCTGTTGTACTTTTAGATTTACGCGCCCTGCGATTTTATCGATAACCGGAATTTTAAAGTTGATTCCAGGTCCTGCAATTTTCACAAATTTCCCAAGTCGTTCTACCACTGCAGCACTCTGTTGTTTTACTATAAAAAGTCCGTTTAATAGTATTAGGACAATAACTCCTAAAATAATATATCCTATCATCATATTTTTTTATTAAAAATAACTAAAAACTTAGAATAAACTTGGATTAATTTATTTCTTCTATAAATGATTTTATTCTGCTAACACTTTTCTCTTTTCCAAGAAGCTCTATAATCTCAAATACATCTGGTCCTTTCATTTCTCCAACTAGGGATAAACGCAATGGCATCATTACTCTACCAAATCCTATTTTTTCTTCTTCTACCCAATCCTTAACCACGTCGGATAGTGAAGTGCTGCCCCATGTATTCTGCTCCGATAATATTTCTGCTACTTTTTGTAAAATCTCCGCAGTATCTTCTTTTACCGCTCTGGCTTTTGCTTTCTCATCATATTCTGTAGGACACACAAAGAAGAAATCTCCTTGTTCCCATAAATCTTTAGTAAAACTAATACGCTCTTTTAAAAGTGTTACTACTCTCTTTAAGTCTATAGAAGAATCTATATTTTTCTCTTTTAGAATTACTTCTAATGCGTTTACTAGAAAGCTATCTTCTTTCTTTTGCATGTATTGGTGTTGGAACCAATCTGTTTTCTCTGGATTAAATTTAGCACCGGATTTGTGTACTCTTGAAATGTGAAATGTTTTTACTAATTCATCTAAACTAAATATTTCCTGTTCCGTACCAGGATTCCATCCTAATAGTGCAAGCATGTTTATCACGGCTTCTGGCAGATATCCAGATTCTCTATAACCCGACGCTACCTCGCCATCTGGTGCATGCCATTCCAATGGAAAAACTGGGAATCCCATTTTGTCTCCATCTCGTTTGCTTAATTTTCCTTTGCCTACTGGCTTCATTATTAAAGGTAAGTGTGCGAATTCTGGTGCTTCCCAACCAAAGGCACGATAAAGCATCTTGTGCAGTGCCAAGGAAGGCAACCACTCTTCTCCACGAATTACATGGGTAATGCGCATGGTTTCATCATCCACTATATTTGCTAGGTGATAGGTAGGCATTCCGTCGCTTTTGAACAACACTTTATCGTCCAGCGTACTAGTATCTACTTTCATCTTGCCACGGATCATGTCCTCTAGTTCCAAAACTTCAGATGCAGGAGATTTAAATCGGATTACATACTCTTCTCCACTATCAAGCTTTTCTTTAAGCGTAGCTTCGTCCATATTCAAAGAGTTGTTTAACTCCTCGCGATTATGCCAGTTGTAGATAAAAGTTTCTCCTTTTCCTTCGTATTCTTTACGTAGCGCAGCCAATTCTTCTGCTGTATCGAAAGCGTAGTAAGCATTTCCGCTATCTAGCAACTGCATTGCGTAGTCTTTATACATCCCTTTTCGCTCGCTTTGTCTGTAGGGACCACAATCTCCTTCTTTCCCAGGACCTTCATCGAATGGGATGTTCAGCCAATTCAATGCTTCTACTATATATTCCTCTGCGCCTTCTACAAACCGATTTTGATCGGTATCTTCTATGCGGAGTATAAAATCCCCATTGAATTTCTTTGCAAATAAATAGTTGTATAGAGCCGTACGTACTCCTCCTATATGTAATGGTCCCGTTGGACTTGGTGCAAAACGCACACGAACTTTTTTAGACATGATGTTTAAACTTTTAGTGGATGCAAAGATACAAATACTAGAGGCTAATTTGTATTTATTTCCGAATCCTGTTTCAGAATATTTATTGGGATGAACTTTTTAAATCGATCTTAATAATAAATAAGGAATTGTTTTCCTAAATTGATAGCGCATAAAATGTAGAGATGTCCAGTCGTAAACTTCGAGAGAAAAGGAACTGTTTAAACTGTGATAGGTATGTGGAAGATGTATTTTGTTCGCATTGCGGACAGAAGAATATCATCAATAGACCTTCATTCTCTTATCTGTTTGCTACTTTTTTCAAGGACTTAGTCAATTACGATAGTAATTTCTGGCAAACTATTTCCATCTTGTTTTTAAAGCCAGGAGTTATTGTAAACCAATACCTTGCAGGAAAGAGAACTAGTTTTGTGTCACCGATTAAACTCTACTTTTTCATCAGTTTATTTACTTTCTTATTACCTTCTATTCTGATAGATTTTAAGAAGGAAGAGAATATGCTACTGACGGAGTCTACTTCTCAAAAAAGCAACTTTATTCACCTTGATTTTTCAGGTAATTCCAAACCAAGTCAAGTATCAGACTCTGTCCAAATTGCTTCTTCCCAGGAGATAGCAAACGATTCTATCGAAAGGAAATCGGAAGAAAATGACCTTTCTGAAAATCGCTTCATTAGTTTTGGAGAGTTTCCACTTTATGCAAATGCAAACACTACGAAAGAGTTTGATTCGATTCATAGCGCTCTCTCCAAGGAAGATAAAATGAATTGGTTAGTGAAACCTTTATATCGAAAAAATATTGAATTAGAAGAGAAAGGTATTATGCTTGATGGTCAATTTGAAGAGATATTTGCCGCTTCGTTTCGAAATAATTTTCCGCGAGTGCTCATTTTATATCTACCATTATTTGCTTTGATTTTATGGGTTTTCCATGGAAAAAAGCAATGGAAATATTATGATCATGGGGTTTTTACGCTTTATTTTTTCTCCTTCATACTGTTATTGACTTCCATTATCTTGCTTTTTGATTGGATGGGTTCTGTCCTTCATAACTATCTTCCTGTTTTCGACTCTATAATTAGGATTATTGAAGTCTTAGTATAT
>DATGMW010000079.1:0-22066 GCA_035307105.1 Flavobacteriaceae bacterium | reverse complement strand
ATTAAAAGTGGTAGGAAAGTTATTTGCACCTATCATCGAAAAGCAATATTTGAATCCAGGAGACAGCATAAGTTACGGTAGAAAGTTTATAGCAGAAGAGCCTATGATAATTGCGGTTGTTCCATTAGGACATGCCGATGGAATATACAGAGCCTATGGACAAGGAAAAGGATGGGTATATCTCAACGAGCGAAGAGCGCCTATCCTTGGGAATGTATGTATGGATATGATAATGATAGATGTTACCGAGATCGCTTGCGACGAAGGTGATTTGGTAGAGGTGTTTGACGATAATAACTCGGCTATAGAATTAGCAAATGCTATTGGCACTATATCTTACGAGTTAATTACTGGAGTTTCTAGTAGAGTTCCTCGAGTAATAGTGTAATAATTAACAAAATATTAAAGTGAAAGAAAGTTTATTTCATACTTTTGCTTATTAACCAAAGAAATTATATAAAAACAAATACTATCTATTATGAAAAAACTTTTACAAGAGTTTCGCGACTTTATCATGACAGGTAATGTCATTGACTTATCTGTTGCAGTATTACTTGCTGGTGCAGTAGGAGCAGTGGTTTCTGGCTTTACAGAAGATGTGATGATGCCTATTATAGGACACTTTGCCGGAGGAATGGATTTTGCCGATTTAAAGATAGTCCTGACCAATGCTACGATAGATGCCGAAGGAAATGTTGTGTTGCCAGAGAATGCAATCCTATATGGAAAATGGATCAACACCATAATCAACTTGCTCATTGTTGGTTTTGTATTATTTATGATTGTTAAATTCTACGGAAAAGTAAAAGATTTACGTAAAAAGAAAGAAGCAGAAGAAGCTCCAGCAGCACCTGCTGGTCCAACGCAAGAAGAACTATTAGCAGAAATTCGAGACTTGTTGAAAAAACAATAATAAAAAGTAGCGCAACCGCTACACTATTCAAATAAAAACCCAAAAACCACCTTATTCAATCTAAATAAGGTGGTTTTTCTTTTTCCGCCTATTCGGATTGCGTATTTTTGAAGTAAAATATATTCAAAATGAAAGTAGCTGTAGTTGGCGCTACCGGAATGGTAGGCGAAGTGTTGTTGCACTTACTCGAAACAAGAGATTTTCCAGTAACCGAACTTATTCCCGTAGCATCGAAACGATCTGCAGGACGTAAAATAAGCTTCCGAGATAAAGAATACGAAATCATTACCATAAAAGAGGCAGTAAAGAAAGTGCCAGATATCGCTTTGTTTTCTGCTGGAGGTGCACTTTCTACTCAATGGGCACCCGTTTTCTCCAGTAAAGGAACTTTCGTTATCGACAACTCTTCTGCTTGGCGAATGAACCCGCATATAAAGCTGATTATTCCTGAAGTTAATGGGGATAAAATTACATTGGAAGACAAAATAATTGCCAATCCAAACTGCTCTACTACACAGCTGACTATGGTAATGGCACCATTGCATAAAGCATATAAAATAGAGAAGTTGATAGTTTCTACCTACCAGTCCGTAACTGGTACAGGAAAAGCTGCAGTGGAACAATTAGAAAATGAAGAGAAAGGGATAAAAGGCGAAATGGTCTATCCTTATCCGATTTATCAAAATGCTATTCCGCATTGCGATGATTTTGAAGACAACGGCTTCACCAAGGAAGAAATGAAGCTGATGACCGAGCCATTAAAAATATTAGACGATGATTCCATAGAAATCATAGCTACAGCCGTTCGAATTCCAACCGTTGGAGGACATTCTGAAAGTGTTACCATAACTTTCGAGAAAGAACCAAATATCAGCGAACTACGCAGATTGCTTCATGAAACCCCAGGAATAAAACTTCAGGACAACCCTCTTACCAATACCTATCCGATGCCGATTTATAGCCATAACAAAGATGAGGTGTTTGTAGGAAGAATCCGTAAAAGCCCAAGAAATCCAAAAGAAGTGAATATGTGGATTGTAAGCGACAACCTTCGTAAAGGTGCGGCAACGAACGCTGTTCAAATTGCGGAGCGAATTGTTACGCTTCTTGGAGGAAAATAACACGATATTCATTAATGAATGCCTAACTACAGAGTAAAAGAAATTTAGCTTTTGATACCCTGTTGAGTTTTTATTAACTTGACAAGGTATATTATTGAAACTATAATGTGTTGATTAAATAAAATCATGAAAAAACACCTTTTACTATCGCTCTTTCTATTGCTAACTAGCAGCTTATTTGCACAGTACCAATTTCAATATGAATTGGTGTTTAAGAAAGACTCTACCAATAGAGACTTTGTACAACAAGAGTTTTTCAATCTTGATGTCTTAGATGGGGAATCCGTTTTTTATGCGGAAGCTTATGCCGAATTAGATTCAATTAGAGCCAACGGTGGAAGTATTGGCGGTAAAAATGCGCCAGATCCATTGCTCGATTATTATATCACAAAAGACTTGGCTGAAAAAAGAGTGGCTTTTCATGAGGTTATTGGTTTTGCAAGGTATGCCATACCTGAAAATAGAGAAATAAAGTGGGCGATACTTCCAGAAACCAAAACTTATGATTCAGATACCGAAGAAGAGTACCAGCTACAAAAAGCAACTACTAATTTTGGAGGGCGAGAATGGACTGCATGGTTTGCTTCAGAGATAGCTGTTCAAGATGGACCATATAAATTCTACGGTTTACCAGGTCTTATTTTTGAACTATACGATACGGAGAGAGACTATGTGTTTTCACTTATTAAAATAGGCAGAACAGATCGTCTATTCTCTTCTAATCTATTTAAATCACTCGGAATTGAAACACATCCTGTGGATTTCGAAAAATATATCGAACTCAAAGAAGAATTTCAGAAGAATCCAGGAGCAAACTTCCGTCAGTATATGAAGACTATGGGCGTGGATGCACCAGCTTCACTGGTCAGAGATTTCTCGGAGTCCACAAAAGCGAGAATGGCTAAAAATAATAATACTATAGAGTTATCGACAGAGAAGTAAAAGTTGTTTTTGAGGAATGTTTTATAATATAAATCTCATGAAGAATAAATTTAACCTAAAAGCTATTGCTGTAGCAGTATATTTTTTAGCAGGTGTTTTATTGTTTTTTATAAATAAAGAGGCGATTTCTTCTACCTATAGACATATTGCAGTGGCAACTGGTGTTATAGGCACGATATATTTTATTCCGTTTTCTTTAATTAAAAGCCTACGAGAAGATCTGCCAATCAAGAGATACCTAATCGCTTCGGACATCATTTTTTATTTAGCTTTCGCTTATATGGTTTTGATAGCATTAGCTGACAACCCACTTTTTAAAATATTAGGAATAAGCGTAATGTTTTTAAGTTTTCTTTTTTGTATTGTTGGATACTTTAAAGTGGAGAGAAACGAAAGAGAGATAAGGAAGCTGTTAAGTTTGCATTTATTACTGTGGTTTCTGATGCCGTTGATTAGTCTTTAGATGGCTAAAAAGAAAGTATTTCATATGCTATTTAAACATCAAAAAAATAGTTTATGGTTAGTCTTTATAGGACGAACTTTAGCGTTGTTAAAAAATTGAAATATGAGAAATGTTAGGAGCTTAATAACTTTTTTATGCATAGTAGCTCCAATGCTTATGTTTGGCCAAAGTACTTATAGAGCTACTTACGATTTAACTTATCAAATAGATTCTACAAATGTATCTTCTGTACAAATAGAAAGAATGATTTTAGATTTTGCTGAAGATGTTTCGGTGTTCAAAAGCTATGCAACGCATATGAAGGATTCTATTTTGCAATCGAACAATCCAAACGCTTTATTTGGAATTCCTAAATCAGATTTTCGGTATAAAATTTATAAAACAAACGAGCAGCTTATTTCTTTATATGATTATACTGCATATAAATATGAATTGAGAGAGGATTTGCCAAATTTAGATTGGAGATTAGGTGCTGAAACTAAAGATATTTTAGGTTACACTTGTTTATCGGCAACTACAACTTTTGCTGGTCGTGAGTATACAGCTTGGTACTCCTAAGAAATCCCTGTGGCTGAAGGACCCTATAAGTTTCATGGGCTGCCTGGTTTGATCATAGAAATATATGACGCGAAAAATCATTATCATTTCAAGTTGATAGGCATCGAAAAAATAAAAACTGAAATAGCCATTGAAAATAAAGGATATAAAAAAATTACTCCAAAAGAACATAAAGTTTTTCTGAAAAACATTGAAGAAAAGCCATCATTGGTTTTGAATAATCCTGGGATTATAATACCAGAAGAAGGAATGCGTAAATACGATAGAAATCAAAGAAATAGGAATAAATATAAAAACAACCCCATAGAATTAATAATAGGAAAGTAGAACACTACTCCTATTCCTTGTCCACTAAAGCTAAAGCCTAGGTAGCGGACACCTATATTTAAAAGTTCAAAATAATTTTAGTCGGATCTGATAGAGTAGTTTCTATATTATAGATGTTTTTATAGGAATCATCATTGCTTGATGCTAATTGCTTTCAAATTTGCAAAAGAACCTTAATTTTCCTTACATTTGGGACGAAAACAACCCTATCAAACTTATGAAAAAAATAATGCTTCCAACGATACTAGCATTGGCTTTAGTGTCGTGTAACGAGGACTCAAAAGAAGTGAGTAGCAACTTAGACTACCCAGAAACCAAAAAAGGGGAGGTGGTAGATACCTATTTCGGTGAAGAAGTAGCCGACCCATATCGCTGGTTAGAAGACGACCGTAGCGAAGAAACTGGAAAATGGGTGAAAGCACAAAACAAAGTGACTTTCGATTATTTAGACAAAATCCCATACAGAAAAGACCTAGAAGATAGGCTTACAGAACTTTGGAACTACGAAAAAGTAGGGGCACCATTTGTTCGTGGAGAGTACACGTATTTTTATAAGAACGACGGTTTGCAAAACCAAAGTGTAGTTTATCGCTATAAAAATGAGGAAGGTCCAGAAGATGCGGAGGTTTTCCTAGACCCAAATACCTTCTCCAAAGAAGGAACCACTTCGCTTTCCATACTTAGCTTTACCGAAGATGGAAAGCTGGCAGCCTATGCCATTTCTGAAGGTGGAAGTGATTGGAGAAAAATAATCGTAATAGAAACAGAGGACCTAGAGAAAGTAGGAGACACCCTAATGGACGTCAAATTCTCTGGGATTTCTTGGAAAGGAAACGAAGGATTCTACTACTCTAGCTACGATAAACCAGAAGGAAGTGAATTGTCGGAACTTACCGATCAGCACAAGCTATATTACCATAAATTAGATACCCCACAAAGTGAAGATGAGGTGGTATTTGGTGCAACCGACGAAGAAAAGCATCGCTACGTAAGCGGTTATGTTACTAGAGACAATAACTACTTAGTGGTTTCGGCAAGCATCTCTACTTCTGGAAATAAACTATTTATCAAAGACCTAAATAAGGCAGATAGTGACTTTGTTACTATTATGGCTAGCGATGAATCGGATACTGGTGTGCTAGACAACGAAGGTTCTAAACTTTACTTAGTCACCAACTTAGATGCACCAAACAGACGTGTGGTTACTACGGATGTAAGCAATCCAACACCAGAGAACTGGGTAGACTTTATTCCTGAAAACGAAAATGTATTAAGCCCATCTATTGCAGGAAAATATTTCTTTGCAAACTATATGGAGGATGCAACTTCTACCGTAAAACAATACGATAGAAATGCAAAACTAGTTAGAGAAATAGAATTACCAGGAGTGGGTAGTGCTAGTGGTTTTGGAGCAAAGAAAGAAGAAACAGAATTGTATTACTCTTTTGCTAACTACGTTACACCAGGAAGTATCTATAAGTTAGACTTAGATTCTGGTGAATCGGAATTGTACTACGAGCCAAAAATCGACTTTAATAGTGAGGACTTTGAGAGCAAGCAAATATTCTATACTTCCAAGGACGGTACAAAAGTACCTATGATTATCACTCACAAAAAGGGTCTAAAGTTAGATGGTACCAATCCAACTATCTTATACGGATATGGTGGATTCAACATCAGCTTAACACCAAGCTTTAGCGTAGCTAACGCGGTATGGATGGAAAATGGAGGCGTGTATGCAGTAGCTAACCTTCGCGGAGGAGGAGAGTACGGAAAAGCGTGGCACGATGCAGGAACAAAATTGCAGAAGCAAAATGTATTTGACGATTTTATCGCAGCAGGAGAATACCTAATAGATAAGAATTATACCTCGAGCAATTACTTAGCGATTAATGGAGGTTCGAATGGTGGTTTATTAGTTGGTGCCGTTATGACCCAGCGTCCAGAGCTTATGAAAGTAGCATTGCCAGCAGTAGGTGTATTGGATATGTTGCGTTACCATACTTTCACTTCAGGTGCAGGATGGGCGTATGACTATGGTACATCCGAGGAGAGCAAGGAGATGTTTGAGTATATAAAAGCATACTCTCCAGTACACAATGTAAAAGAAGGGGTAGAATATCCTGCTACAATGGTTACTACCGGAGATCACGACGATAGAGTGGTGCCAGCACATAGCTTTAAGTTCGCAGCAGAACTTCAGGAGAAGCAAGTAGGAGAGAATCCTGTGCTAATCCGCATAGAAGTAGATGCAGGACACGGAGCAGGTACGCCAATAAGCAAAACAATCGCACAAAAAGCAGATGAGTTTTCATTCGCGCTATACAATATGGGGATAGAAGAGCTATAAGATTCTAAAACCATATCTTAGTTAGATTATTTAATTACTAAAGAGTTTCTAGTGTGTGTCTAGCACATTAGAAACTCTTTTTTATTAGAAACCTAGCTTGATACTTATTCCACATTAAGAATTTTCTTTATGATTTTGACAATATAAAAAGGACCATTGGCCTTGCTAATTAAGCTTATGACAGGTAAAGCTATACCGTTGATGGTTATCATTACAACTATGAAGACTCCATTAGAGAATGAAATACTTTAATGGAATAAATCTCCAAATTTGATAGAGCTATGGTTGGATCTATTTTAGAGAACCAAGGGTAATTGTAAGCTATTGACGTTTGTCAATAGGCTATTGTTCCACATCAATAGCCTATTGCTCTCCGTCAATGGGTCATCGCTCCTCGTCAATGGGCTATTGCTCCCCGTCAATAGGTTATTGCTCCTCGTCAATAAGTTATTGCTCCTCGTCAATGGGCTGTTGTTCCTCGTCAATAGGCTGTTGTTCCTCGTCAATAGGTCATTGCTCCCCGTCAATAGGTCATTGCTCCTCGTCAATGGGCTATTGCTCCCTGTCAATAGGCTATTGTTCCCCATCAATTGAATAACCAATTGTATATTTTTCATTATTTTGCTGTTTAAAATAGGGATTAATGTGGTATTGCGTTCCAATTCGATAGATTACCGGCTTTTTAATAATGAGTTAAAAAACAGGCACTTTATTTCGTGCATAGGAGTAACTCATTTGATAGGGATAGAATAAATTAGAATCAGTAACTTTTGGAGTAAGATGTTACCTCATTTCCTATCTTTGCAACTATGCTAAAAGTACGTATAGAAAATTTTACTTATTCAGATCAGCAAATTTTAAAAGAACTGAAATTTGCTATTGATTCCAACGAGCATCTCGCAATTTTGGGTGAAAGCGGCGCTGGAAAATCTACTTTACTTCACCTTATCTACGGCTTACTAGAATTGCCAAATGGTAAAATATCTTTTAAAGGAGAAAAACTTGATGGCCCGTCGGAAAAACTTATTCCGGGGCATGAGTTTATGAAACTCTTATCCCAAGAGTTCGACATCATGCCTTTTACTACCGTAGCCGAGAATATTGGTACTTTCTTGACAAGCCAAGATATGGAAAAGGATGCGAAACGTATTGATGAATTATTGGAAGTGGTAGATTTAACAGCGTATAAACAAGAGTATGTAAAGAATCTTAGCGGTGGGCAAAAGCAACGCATAGCCTTGGCCAAAGCGCTTGCAAATACACCAGAAATCCTTTTGCTAGACGAACCGTTTAGCCATATAGACTTACGCAGGAAAACAAAATTGCGCAGAAGACTTTTCAGATACTTAAAAGACAACAATATCGGATGCATTTATGCAACGCACGATAGTGAGGAGGCGTTGGCTTTTTCCGATAAAATTCTTTTGTTAGGTAAAAATGGTGATCAAGAACTGTTTGATACCCCACAAAAAGTGTACAATGGAGCAAATACAGCCTATCAGGCTAGTTTCTTCGGGGAAGTAAACGATCTTAAACCTTGGTTGCCCGATGATGTAAAACGATGGTATTATCCAGAGCAATTAAAAGTAGTAACATCATCTACGCATATAAAAGGGGTCGTTAAAAAGTCTTACTTTCAGGGGTCTTTCTACTTGTTAGAAATAAATTCCGAACACGGAAAGCTTTATATACATCACCCTCAATCTATTTCAGAAAATACTTCTGTTTTTATAACTACTCAGTAAGCAGCATTCAAAAGTCATTTTTTTGCAAGTGTTCTCACAATATTGGAAGCTGTTATAATCCGAGTTTACTTAGACTTACTCCATTAGCATTTGGTCATAAAAAAAGCCCTAGATGCTTCCACCTAGGGCTAAACCTAAAAACTAAAAACCAAACTTATAGCACGCATTATGATGCTATTTGCTATTATGATAAGTCACCAAAAAACTTTTTTCTCCTACTTATCATATCTCCAAACATATAGTACAGAGATGTAATAAGACTAAAGAATTGTTTGTCCGATGAACTTATAGGCAAAAGTAAGCTACCCCTTCAGTTTGAAACCTGATAAATATCACATTGACCGTAGTTTGTGGAATAATTAACAAAAGCACAAAATAATGGCATCAAAATAAAGAATCTTTTTGCGCTTGGTGATAAATGTCATTTTTGACTGGCAGTTGCTTTCCTATATTTGCTATACAAACCTTAAAAATCAATAATTATGAAGATAAGAAAAAGAGGCGTTCGTTTAATGATGCTGACACTTTTTAGTGTACTAATCGGTAACCTAAGTGTACAAGCACAAAATTATCAAGCAACCGCAAGTAACTCTACTATTAGTGTAGATGGAACTTCCAATATCCATGATTGGGATATGAAAGCGGAAAAGTTTACTGCAAAGGCTAACATAGTTGAGAATGCAGATATGCCAGAGATTAAAGCCCTAAGCTTAGACTTAGAAGCAGAGAGCTTAAAAAGTGGGAAAAGTGGAATGGACAAAAACACTTATAAGGCATTGGGTACAAATAAAAATAAAAACATAAAATTCACCTACACAAAAACAAATAGTTTGAAGAAAACTGCAGAAAACACCTATTCTGTAGTAGTGCAAGGAATGCTTGAGATAGCTGGCGTTAAAAAGTCGACAGATTTAAGTTTTGAATTGGTTAAAAAGAATGGTGTTTACGTTCTAAAGGGAAGCAAGCCTATTAATATGCCAGAGTATAAAGTAGACCCACCAACAGCTATGTTAGGGACTATTAAAACTGGTGAAGACGTAACAATAAATTATAATCTAAACCTAAAGTAAGAAATACAATATGAAAAAATTAATCGTAACCTTAGGCCTCGTAGGTCTATTAGCGAGTCCAGTGTTGGCTCAGAAGAGAGACTTGGATAATTATCGACAGCCAGACAAACGGGGGCTTAATGTGTTTGAAGATCCAAAAGACACTATTTCTACCTTCGACGGGTTAAACGTAAGAATCGGTGGTGCTTTTGCACTTCAATACCAAGGAATTAGTCATGAGAACTCTGGCGTTGTGCCATTGATCGACCTTAGTAAAAACTTTAACTTAGCTACGGCTAACTTAGATGTAGATGTAGAGTTGTACGACGGTATTCGTCTGCACTTACGCACGTACCTGTCCTCTAGACACCACCCGGAGCCTTATGTAAAAGGTGGTTACATGCAGGTAGATAACCTGAACTTTATAGAAGAAGGCTTCTTGGAAGATTACATGAAGTACTTTACGATTCGAATTGGGCACATGGAGAACAACTATGGAGATGCTCACTTTAGAAGATCGGATAACGCACAGGCGATTTACAACCCATTTGTAGGAAATTTAATCATGGATTCCTTTACTACAGAAGTAGGAGCAGAGGTGTATTACCAAAATAATGGTTGGCTAGCAATGGCTGGAATGACCAATGGTAAGCTTAACCAAAGTGTTGGTTCGGGTGGAACACAAGGATCTATAATCGGTAAACTTGGTTATGACAAGCAAGAAACAGAAGATTTCCGTTGGAGGTTAACTGGATCGGTATACCACACAGGAGGATCTGCGAACACCTATCTGTATGCTGCAGACCGTGCAGGATCTAGATACTACTTTGTAATGGAGGAGCCGGGTGCTACATCAGCAGGAAACTTTAGATCAGGTAGATTTGACCCGATGCTAAGAAACAAGATGACTTCTTTTATGGTTAACCCATTTGTAAAGTATGGAGGACTAGAGTTCTTTGGAGTGTATGAGCGTTCTACTGGAAAAGCATATAGTGAATCAAGTAACCGAAGCTTTGATCAGTACTCTGCAGAATTGTTATACCGTTTTGGAGGTCAAGAAAACTTCTATGTGGCAGGTAGATACAACATGGTAAAAGGAGAAGAGTTCCTAACTGGAAATGACCTGGAGATCGATCGATTTAACATAGGTGCTGGATGGTTTATGACTAAGAATATCTTAGCAAAACTAGAGTACGTACGTCAGTCTTACGACGGATTCTCTACCACTAGCAAATTCGACGGAGGAAAATTTGACGGCGTTGTTTTTGAAGCAGTAATTAGCTTCTAATAAAAAATATTAGTAATTTACTCTCTATTTAAAATACGAGGCGTTGGGATATACCTATCTCCCTCGCCTCGTATTAATATTTAAATCAACTTGTTTATGACCTTTTTGCTAAGCTTGTGGATCTTTGGAGTAAGCTTATTTCTACCACCACAGGAGCCCATAGAAGAGTTTAATGTACTTCCATCTAGTACGTTGGAGATTAAAGGATCTTCCAATGTTAACACCTTCACTTGCGTTTTCGACATAGAAGATATCAGCACGGTTAGTGTTAACTACAATTCCCAGTCTCAGAAATTTGAATCCGCCTTGGTGCAGTTTCCAGTGGCTTCTTTTGATTGTGGTGGGCGTATGATCAATTCGGACTTTAAAGAGCTATTGCAAGAAAAGAATTATCCAAAATTAAGTTTGCGCTTGGTGAGGATAGAGCCTATAGAAGAAGATAAAGCGTTGGTGTCGATGGAATTTGAAATTGCTGGGGTTAAAAACCTTTATAAAATGCCGGTATCTTTTGCGGTTATGAAAGGGTATTATAGCAGCCGAGGGCATATCGAGCTAGATATTGAAGATTTTGGTTTGACACAACCTAAAAAGCTATTCGGAATGATCGTTATCAGCAATAAGATCGATGTGCATTTCAAGTTTGACTTCGTCTAATACGCTATTTAATATTGCAGAATATTCTACTAAATTACCATTATTAAAAGGAAGCTTTTACTTGACTATTTCCTCCCAAAGTCGGCAGGTATTTCTCCCCAAGCTTTCGTTTCCCACTTAACCACTACGGTGGTGTACTCATTTTTTTGCAGCCATTTTTCTGCTCTATCTACCAATGCATATATCTCAGCATTTCTACTGCTACGCGGTAGCTTACTATTGCATTTTTTCTTTTTCACCCATCCCATGGCAATTTTAGAGTCGGTATAGAGAATCCTATCGCTATTGTGTTTTTTAAGCAGGGCTAGTCCATGTACTAGGGCAAGGAATTCGCCAATATTGTTGGTGCCATATTCGAATGGCCCTTGATGAAAAATTTGTTTTTTGGATTTAGTTTCTACCCCTCGGTACTCTACGGTGCCTGGATTTCCACTAGAAGCAGCATCTACCGATATGGAATGGTAGTTTGGCTTTCCTATTCTTTGTAATTTGTCTTTACTTAGTGTGGAGACTTTCTTACCTACATAATTCTTGTAGTCCCCTTCCAGTGCTTCTTTTGCTTGTTCGAATGTAGGGAAGGACTTGTATTGTGCTTTTGGAAAATTCCTAATTGCAGCTTTGCAATCTTCCCAAGTCGGGAAGATGCCCGTTCTGTTACCTCTCCAAACCACATAAAACTTTTCTTTTTTTGCCATTCCTTATTTATAAGTTTTTGCTCAAGAGTAGTTTTTCTATTACTTCAGGAAAATATTTGTGTTCTAGGCTATGAATCTTCTGTTGTAAAGTTTCTATAGTTTCCTCGGGATCTATAGCTACACGTTTTTGAAATAAAATAGTTCCATCGTCGTAAATCTCATTTACTTTGTGGATTGTTATCCCAGACTCTATTTCTTTATTATCCAATACCGCGCGGTGTACATTGGCACCATACATCCCTCTACCACCATATTTGGGTAATAAAGCAGGGTGGATATTTATGACATTTGGAAACTCCTTTATAATATGCACAGGGAATTTCCATAAAAAGCCTGCCAATACAATAAGGTCGGGTTTTATTTCTTGTAGGATTTGTAGCACCTTTCCGTTTTCGTTTTGCAGCATGTCTTTATCAAAACTATAATTCGCCACGCCTAGTTCTGTAGCGCTTTGTAGTACAGGAGCTGCTTTGTTGTTGGACATTACACAAGAGACACTTATGTTTGGATGTTCGTTAAAATAATTAATAATATTGATGGTGTTACTACCAGTTCCAGATGCAAATACAACAATTCTTTTTTTCATTCCTAGATTATATCAACTGAATTTCATAGCTTCGCTTTGTTGCTATGGAACACAAAAATACTACATCTATACGGCACTGTAGAAGAAATTGTGTAAATTAGTATCACATTTAAAGCGAAAACTGGTGTATTAGAGTAAAATACGTTACTTTTGCCAGTTGTTATTAAATTTAAAAAACAAGAATTATGTCAGACATTGCATCAAAAGTACAGGCCATTATCGTTGATAAGTTAGGCGTTGATGAAAATGAAGTAGTTGCAGAAGCTAGCTTCACAAATGATTTAGGAGCGGACTCTTTGGACACCGTAGAGCTTATTATGGAGTTTGAAAAGGAGTTTGATATCCAAATCCCAGACGACCAGGCAGAGAATATTGCTACCGTAGGTCAAGCTATCTCTTACATTCAAGAGGCGAAAAAGTAAACGCAATCAATCTATGAAGTTAAAGCGAGTTGTAGTTACAGGTTTAGGAGCATTAACACCTATCGGAAATACTATTCCAGAATATTGGGACGGATTAAAGAACGGTAAGAGTGGGTCGGCCCCTATAACATACTTTGATACTGAAAAGTTCAAAACGAAATTCGCTTGTGAAATTAAAGGCTTCGACCCTTTAGATCATTTAGATCGAAAGGAAGCAAGAAGGTTAGATCGCTTTGCGCAGTATGCGCTAGTGTCGTCCGATGAGGCTATTATCGACTCCAACCTAGACCTTAAGACTTTGGATATGTTCCGAGTAGGGGTTATATGGGGAGCTGGTATAGGCGGACTAGAAACCTTCCAAAACGAAGTTATAAACTTTGCAGAAGGGGATGGAACACCGCGTTTCAACCCCTTCTTTATCCCAAAAATGATTGCAGATATTGCTCCAGGGCATATATCTATGAAGCATGGTTTTATGGGCCCGAATTACACTACGGTATCCGCATGTGCATCTTCGGCAAACGCCATTATAGATGCATTAAACACTATTCGATTAGGATATGCTGATGTTATCGTAACGGGTGGAAGCGAAGCTGCAATTGCACAAGCTGGAGTGGGTGGGTTCAATGCTATGCATGCCTTATCTACTCGTAATGAAGATCCTGCTACAGCATCAAGACCATTTGATGCCACTAGAGATGGATTCGTTTTGGGTGAAGGGTCTGGAACAATGATTCTAGAAGAATACGAACATGCCAAAAAACGTGGTGCTAAGATATATGCAGAAGTGGTTGGCGGAGGCCTAACTAGTGATGCATATCACTTAACCGCACCACATCCAGATGGAGTTGGCGTGATTCGAGTAATGGAAAATTGCTTGAAAGATGCAGGTGTAGATGCCTCTGTGGTAGATACTATTAATACACATGGTACTTCCACACCATTGGGCGATGTAGCAGAATTAAAAGCTATTTCTAATGTGTTTGGCGAGCATACGAAGGATATAAATATTAACTCTACTAAATCCATGACAGGACACCTTCTTGGTGCCGCTGGGGTAATAGAGGGAATTGCCTCTATCCTTGCAATGAAATATAGCTTGGTGCCCCCTACAATAAATCATACGACAGTAGATGAGAATATAGATCCTTCTTTAAACTTAACCTTGAACAAAGCACAAAAGAAAAAGATTACCTATGCTATGAGCAATACCTTTGGGTTTGGTGGTCATAACGCTTGTGTGTTGTTTAAGAAATACGAGGAATAAGAATATTTAGATTGTTAAGAAAGCTATTTTTTCCCTCAAGAAGAGACAAGTTTCGTCTAGAACTCAAAGAAGCTTTAGGATTTGATCCGGATAATCTCAGTATTTACTCCGAAGCATTTACCCATCGCTCCATGAATGCGATGGATGCCGACGGAAATCCTAAGAACTATGAGAGATTAGAGTTTTTAGGGGATGCGATGTTGGGATTCGTTATCGCATCCTACCTCTATACAGAAGTCCCGAATGGCGATGAAGGGTATCTCACCAAGATGCGCTCAAAAGTAGTAAGTAGAGAACATCTAAATAAACTTGGGGAGGACTTAGGACTTATCAAGTTTTTAAAATCTCATATTCCTTCCAATCAGTGTTCTAGTGATATTCATGGGAATATGTTAGAAGCACTTATAGGTGCTATATACTTAGATAGAGGATACACCTATTGCGAGCATTTCATTCAGAAACGAGTTATTCGTCCATACGTAGATATCAGTCGTTTAGAAGGTAAAGTAATAAGCTACAAAAGCTTGTTTATAGAATATTGCCAGAAAAACAAGCAAGACTTCCATTTTGAAGTATTCGAAGATAATGGCAAAGAACGCAATACGTATTTTGCTGTACGCTTGCACTTAGACGACGAAGTCGTTGCTAGAGCAAGGGGAACTTCCAAGAAAAAAGCGGAAGAACAAGCTGCCAAAAGAGCTTACTTTAAATTCCAACAGGACATAGAAGCATTCCGAGAAGCAGATATTATGCCTTAAACTCTTTAAATCTTATGTTACAGCATTGGTTAAACTTAGAGGAAGAACTTCATAATTCCTTTTCTGTTATTGCCATTCATACCAGTCTTAGACCATACAAGTTAGCCTATGTGCTAAACCTAGCACTAGGTACACAGTTAAAGCGTAGTAAAGAAGATCTAGATTTAAAGCAACAAGATACCGATCTCTATTTTCCACTTTTTGAGTATAACAAGCCAAACTACTTATATCAGTACGATTTAATAGGTAATCGCAATATACAAGTGGGAAAAACCGATGGGGTTATTCATTATGAAGAAATCGATAGTGTACGCTATGAAATCGGTTATCTAATCCCAGAACATAAAAAAGTAGATTATTTCCTAAAGGTTGACTTTGGTGGAGATGATCAACCTTTAACGGAATGTTTAAACCGTATAAATAAAATTAAAGGGATACAATCTGTTTACCTTTTAAGTAACTCCCTTATAAAATCTATTAATAATTTAATCTTTGATTAATATGCTGCATTCCAAAAGAACAAAAATAGTTGCTACCCTAGGCCCAGCCTCCAGTAGTAAAGAACGCATGAAACAGATGGTTGCGGCAGGCGTGAATGTATTTAGAATAAACTTCTCCCATGCCCAACACGAAGACACCAAACAGCTTATTGCCGATATTCGCGAAGTAAGCGCTAGCAGCAATGCAGGAATTGCTATTTTGGCCGATTTACAAGGTCCAAAACTGCGAGTGGGAAGTATGGAGAAGGATAGTATAGTAAAGCCAGGAGACATTGTTAGTTTCTTTACTGGAGAGCCGTTTAAGGGAAATAAGGAGCGAGTATACATGAATTACGATGCGTTCCCTTCCGATGTTAAAGTCGGAGAGCGTATCTTACTTGATGATGGAAAACTGATGTTCGAAGTCGTCAAAACCAATAGTACCGATCAAGTCGATACTATGGTTATCCAAGGCGGACCATTGCTTTCCAACAAAGGCGTAAACTTACCCAACACCGAAATCTCTCTTCCAGCACTTACCGAGAAGGATATCGCAGATGCAATTTTTGCCATTGAACAAGAAGTAGATTGGTTTGCGATGTCGTTTGTACGAAATGGAAAAGATACTTTGGAGCTTAAAGCATTAATCGATAAGCATTCCGACTTTAAAATTCCAATTATTGCAAAAATAGAAAAGCCAGAGGGTGTTCGTAATATTGACGAGATTATTTCTAATTGCGATGGTATAATGGTGGCTCGAGGTGATCTTGGAGTGGAGGTTCCCGCAGAAGAAGTACCATTGATTCAAAAACAATTAGTGCGCAAAGCTAAAAAAGGGCGCATTCCGGTTATCATTGCTACACAGATGATGGAAACCATGATTACTTCCCTTACTCCTACCAGAGCAGAGGTAAATGATGTTGCCAACTCCGTGATGGATGGTACCGATGCGGTAATGCTCTCGGGAGAAACCTCTATAGGAAAATATCCAGTAGAGGTGGTGCAAACCATGGCAAACGTAATACGAAATGTAGAGAATTCACCATTGATTACTGTACCGCAAGATCCACCATATATCCGTACAAAGCGTTATATCACAAAATCTATTTGTTATCACGCGGCGTTAACGGCTAACGAGATTGAGGCCAAGGCTATTTGTACCTTGACCAATAGTGGGTATACTGCCTTCCAAATCTCTGCTTGGCGTCCAGATGCACACATTCTTATATTTAGTCATAACAAGCGTATTATCAATCGACTCAATCTACTATGGGGAGTTCAGGCGTATCATTATGAGAAATATGTTTCTACCGACGAAACCATCGAAGATGTGAATCGTATTGCGGTGAAAGAAGGCTTTGTGAAAAAAGGAGATTATGTTATAAACCTTTCTGCTATGCCAATTGTAGAGAAGGGGATGGTGAATACCTTAAGGATTACGCAAATAGAATAAACTTAAAAATCAAAACGCAGTTGAACAGCGATGGGTGTTTGCTCCTCGCTGTTCGTTTCGTTTGTATTAAAATTGGATACCGATAGGCCCAATAGGCGCACCGAGTTATCTAATTTATCTTGATAAAG
This sequence comes from Flavobacteriaceae bacterium, assembly GCA_035307105.1. GTDB lineage: Bacteria > Bacteroidota > Bacteroidia > Flavobacteriales > Flavobacteriaceae > JAJYTI01. The sequence continues at coordinate 4,868 of DATGMW010000079.1, read as the reverse complement.
CAGTCCTTTTGCCACGGATAGGATGCCGATTGCATTGCTCAGCGGATAATCCAATGTGATGGAACGAGTTTGGATTTGAAAATCGCTGTATCTAATTTTTAATGTTAGCGTGCGACCTTTTAATTTATTTTGCTCCAATCTATAGGCTACTTTCTCTGCTATTTCTTTTAATCTATCCATCATAAACAATTCTGAAGAAAGGTTTTCCGAAAAAGTTCGTTCTACTGCCAAGGATTTTCTTGTTCTAGATGGGCTAACTGGCGACGGATGAATCCCTCGTACTATATGATAGAAATGACTGCCGCTTTTTCCGAAATGTTCTTCTAGAAAAGATTCTGTTTTCGTTTTTAAATCGGCTCCAGTAAATATTCCTAAATCGTACATCTTTTTTAAGGTCACTTTCCCCACGCCGTAAAACTGTCTTATTTCCAAACCTTCTAAAAAAGAAATCGCTTCTTCTGGTGGAATGGTTTTCTGTCCGTTGGGTTTATTTACGTCACTAGCGACTTTCGCGAGAAATTTATTTATAGAAATTCCTGCCGAAGCTGTTAAACCTGTAGTTTCGTAAATTTCTTTTCTAATCTTACGCGCTATTCTACTTGCGCTCGGATCCTCTTTTTTATTTACAGTTACATCTAGATATGCCTCGTCTAACGATAAAGGTTCCATTAAATCGGTATACGTATAGAAAATCTCTCTGATTTGTTTGGATACTTCCGCATAGCGTTCCATACGGCCATCCACAAAGATTAGGTGCGGACAAAGCTGTTTTGCTTTTGTACTACTCATAGCGCTATACACGCCATATTTACGAGCTTCATAGCTTGCTGCAGCAACCACACCACGAGATGAGGAGCTACCAACAACCATAGCCTTGCCCTTTAGTTCGGGATTGTCCAACTGCTCTACCGAAGCGTAAAAAGCATCCATATCGATATGGATAATCTTGCGTATGCTATCCTTTGGAATCATAGTGCAAAAATACATATAATTATCTCTTGGAGATTGGAGTTCGGTGTTCAGGGTTCGGAGGTCGGCGTTGAGTTGGAAAATGGGAGAAACACTCTGTGTTAATCTGCGTAATCTGTGGTGGAAGTTTCGGGGGTAGTGAGTGAGGGAGTGAGGGAGTGAGGGAGTGAGTGAAGAATCTGCGAGAATCCGCGGGATCTGCGGGCTGTTTTTCCAGAAACAAGCTCCGTAAACTACACCAAAAACCAGAATAATAAATCTTACACATAACCAAAGAAAAGTGCTTATCTTGTAAAAGTAAAACTATCAGATAATGGCATACGAAATAGAACGTAAATTTTTAGTCACCAATACCGACTTTATTAAAGAAGCATCTTCCAAGGAATATATTGTACAATCTTTTTTAAATCGAAATCCAGATCGAACGGTTCGAATACGCATAAAGGATGATAAAGCTTTTATAACGGTGAAAGGAGTGTCGAATGCAGAGGGAACTACCCGAAGGGAATGGGAATATGCTATTCCAGTTTCCGATGCAAAAGAGATGCTTAAAATCTGTGAGGAAGGAGCTATAGAGAAATGGCGTTATCTTATTCCAGTAGGAAACCATATTTTTGAAGTGGATATCTTTGAAGGAGAAAACGAAGGGCTTATTGTAGCCGAAGTGGAATTGGGATCGGAAACTGAGAGTTTTCAGAAACCAGCTTGGTTAGGAGAAGAGGTTACTGGGAATCTCTCTTATTACAATTCAAATCTAAGCCAGCATCCATTTACGAAATGGTAATAAAAAAGGGTTACTACATTTTGAGGTAACCCTTTTAAAAATCTTATAAGATGCGTGGTTTAATTCCAACCACCACCTAAAGCTCTATATAACTCTATAATCGATTGTAATCTTTCATTTTGTGTTTCGATTAAATTGATATTAGTGAAAAGTGCATTTTCTTCAGCACGTAATACTTCAAGATAATCTGCCAAACCATAGTTTAATAGCTCTTGAGAGTATTCTACTGCTTTAGCCAGAGCATCATACTCTTTTTCTTTAATATCTATTTTCTTGCTTGCATTTTCTATCTTATACATGGCATCCGAAACCTCTTTACTTGCGTTTAGAAAAGTATACATAAAATTAAGCTTTGCACTTTCATGGTCTGTCTGTGCAACCTCATGTTGTGTGCGAATCCTTCTGCCTTGAAGTATAGGTTGTGTAAGACCACCAATAACTCCTGCAAATAGTGAATTTGCATTGAACAAGTCTTTTATTTCAATACTTTGTAAACCGCCATTAGCATTAATAGTTAAGGACGGATAGAATTGGCTTCTAGTGATATTAGTTTGCTCAAAAGCAGCCATCAATCCATATTCCGCTGCACGTAAATCAGGTCGGTTGCTTAGCAACTGCGAAGGCACTCCTAGTTGTAACGGACTGCTGATTGCTTCGGTATCCATTGCTCCACGAGCAATTTCTCTAGGACCGCTACCAAGTAGTATAGAGAGCGTGTTTTCTAGCAACCTAGCATTGTGCTCTAGGTCTGCCAATATTGCTTCTGCATTATACACCTGTGCTTCTGTTTGCTTTACTGCAACTTCCGTTACACGTCCAGCATCTTTTAAGGCCTGTGTGGTTTCCAAACTGTTACGTCTGGTAGCCAAGGTGCTTTCGGTTGCTTCTATCTGTTTATCCAATGTTACTAATTGGTAATAAGTAGAGGCTATGGCCGAAACCAGTCTGCTTTTTACCGCTTGGTGTGCTGCAATACTCTGTAGGTGTCCCGCTTTAGCCATGCGTTCGCCACTTCGTATTTTGCCCCAAACATCTATTTCCCAACTTAGGCCAGCGCTTATTTCGAACTGATCCATAGAAGATTGCATCGCACCATTTGGTGTGTTCTTAGAGAACTTTTGATGCATTCCTTCTGCTTGTGCTCCAATTGTAGGAAAATAACCGGCTTTTCCTTGTTTTAGATATGCTTCGGCTGCGTTTATTTGTTGCAGTGCAATACGGATATCTAGGTTGTTGTGTAAACCCTCTTCTATATAATCTTGTAGTATGGGATCTTTAAAGAGATCTCTCCAAGATAGGTCTGCCATAGACAGGCTGTCGGTAGCAATTTTATCGGTACGATAAAGATTTTCGTCTACGGTCTCCTGCACAATATCCGGTTGCTTATAGTCTTTTGCTACAAAACAAGATTGTAAGGATAGCAGTCCTATGGCACTTAAACTATATAGGTATATAAATTTTCTTCTCATGGTTATAATTTGATTTAAGCTTCTGTTGTAACAACTTCTACTTTACTACCTGTTATTCTTTCTTCTATCCACTGGAAAATAATGAATAGAATAGGAATTACAAATATGCCTATTACGGTTCCAACTAGTACGCCTCCGACGGCACCAGTACCTATGGATTTGTTTCCTTCTGCACCAACACCTGTTGCGAATACCAATGGCATTAATCCAATAATAAATGCAAAAGAGGTCATCAGAATCGGACGTAAACGAGCTCTAGCACCGTCGTATGCTGCTTCAGATATGGTAAACCCTGCTTTGCGTCGTTGTAAGGCGAATTCAACAATAAGAATCGCGTTCTTGGCGAGGAGCCCGACCAGCATGATGAGGGCTATTTGGAAGTAAATGTTGTTTTCCAACCCTAGAACTGCGGTAAAGAAATATGCTCCCATAACTCCTACTGGTAGTGAAAACAATACCGCAAGTGGTACAAGGTAGCTTTCGAATTGTCCAGCCAATAGGAAGTAAACAAATAGTACACTTAACATAAATATGAAAGTGGTTTGGTTTCCTGCGGATATCTCCTCTCTGGTTAGACCAGAAAAATCAATATCGAAGTTTGCTGGCAAGCCAGTAGCCGATACTTCTTGAACTGCTCTAATCGCATCTCCCGAAGAGTATCCAGGTGCTGCTGCACCATTTACTGAGGCCGAATTAAATAGGTTAAAACGATTTACGGTTTGCGGTCCGTACACACGATTTAGTGTAACAAACTGCGTAATCGGCGCCATATTTCCCTTATCATTTTTAACCATGATAGAGTTTAAGCTCTGCGTATTCGTTCGATCTTCTGGCAATGCCTGAACATATACACGGTATTGCTTTCCGAATTTACTAAAGTCTGCAGCATAAACACTACCAATATACCCTTGTAAAGTAGAGAGTATGGAGTTGATAGGAACGCCGGCTTCTTTTGCTTTCTCCATATCGATATCCATCTCGTATTGCGGATAATTGGTATTGAAGCTTGTCTGTGCGTACATAATTTCTGGACGCTGCATCAACTGCATCAAGTAATTCTGAGCATTCTCATCCAAATCAGTAAAGGTTCCGCCCGACTTGTCTAGTATTTGTAACTCGAATCCAGAACTTGCTCCGAAACCAGGAATACTAGGTGGTGCAAAGAACAGAACATTCGCGTCGCTTACCTGTGCTGCTGCACCAAATAATTTTCCAGTAATAGCTTCTACCGACATACCTTCGTCTTGACGATCTTCCCAAGATTTTAACTTCACAAAGCCAAGACCAAAGTTACCTCCCGATCCACCTAGCAAGCTAAATCCGCTAATTAGGGATACGTTTCGTATGCCAGGAATTTCTTTTATAATATTTTGAAGGTCTTTGTTCACCTGTACCGTACGGTCCATACTTGCTCCTGCAGGTAATTCTACGTTAACGAAGATCACTCCACGGTCCTCATTTGGTACAAACCCTGTAGGGGCGTGTAAACTTGCCCAATAGATTCCTCCAACAGAAGCTATTAAAATTAAACCAACGATCCATTTATGGCGACCGAGGAAATGTAAAGATTGTACATATCTCCCTGTAGTTGCAGTAAATCCAGCGTTAAACGCGCTAAAGAATCGACGTAATAGGTTTTTTCTACC